>JAHEDM010000103.1 GCA_024641205.1 Actinomycetes bacterium | reverse complement strand
GTTCGGCCAGGACCCATGCCGAGGACCCCAACTACCTGATGGCGGCAGAGTTCGCGAGGAAGATGGTCGAAGAGCGAGGCTGGATGGTCGTGACGGGAGCCGGACCGGGGATCATGGAGGCAGGCAATCGGGGGGCGGGTTCCGAGCACTCGATTGGCGTCAACATTCGATTGCCGTTCGAGGATCAGGCCAACGCCTACGTCGATGCCAGCCGCACCATCAACTTCAAGTATTTCTTCACTCGCAAACTCGGTTTCGTCAAGGAGTCCCACGGGTTCGCTCTCTTCCCCGGAGGTTTCGGGACCATGGACGAGACGTTCGAGCTCCTCACCCTCGTACAGACCGGAAAGAGCGATCTGCACCCGATCGTGATGCTCGAATCGAACGGGACGGGCTACTGGCAGACCTTCAATGATTTCGTGAACAAGGATCTCCTCGGCAACGGACTGATTTCCGAGCCCGATCTCAGCATCTACAAGGTCACCAACGACGTCGAGGAAGCCGCGCATGAGATTTGCCATTTCTACGCCAACTACCAATCCCAGCGGTATGTGGACGGCCGGTTGATCTTGCGCCTCAACCAGGCGCCCGACGCGGCGCAACTCGCGAACCTGAACGAAAAGTTCTCCGATATCGTTGCTTCTGGGTCTATCGAGGTGATCGAGCCGACCGATGCAGAAAAGGCCGACCATGATTCACTGGATCGGGAACGCATCGCTTTGCGTTTCAACCGGCGCAGCTTTGGGAGATTGCGGCAATTGGTGGACGTCCTCAACGACCTCATCGAGTCGGATGACGTCGTCCATCCTCCCCGGGCTTTCCACGTTTAGGGACTCGCCACCGGCGCCGGCCGGGGTTGTCTCACATAGCGCAAACAGCCTCTCACGACTAGCCTTTGCGCGTGCGCGAGATCCTTTCCGACCTGGTAGCCGAGCAACAATATCAAGACCAGTTCCTGCAACGTACCAACATCCGGGACTGGAAGAAGAAGACGCCCTCAGCGGGGTGGAGCATCCAGGACACGGTCAGCCATCTAGCCTCTTTAGAGGAATATGCGTATAACGCTCTCGAAGAGGGTGGCTCACGCCTCGCCGAAGCCTCCCAGTACGACACGTTTGGGGAATTCACCCTGGCGGGGTTGCTGCCGGGAAGGACCATGCGACCCCAGGACGTGATCGAGTGGTGGCGCGAAGCGCGCGCCAAGGTGGTCGACTCTCTCTCCCGCAAATCGCCCTCGGATCGGGTGCCGTGGTTCGCCGGGGAGATGAGCGCAAAGACATTCGCAACGGCCCGGCTCATGGAGACCTGGGCGCACGGTTTGGACATCCACACAACCATGGATGCCGAACCGGAAGACACTCCTCGACTGCGGCACATCGCCTGGCTGGCCTGGAAGACTCTGCCACACGCTTTCGCGGACGCCGGTCAACCCTATGAGGTCCCGGTTCGAGTTGAGGTGATTGGCCCGGCCTATGCCAAATACATCTTCGGTCCCGCAGACACCGATCAGCTCATCAAAGGCACGGCAGGCGACTGGTGCCGGGTGGCCGTTCGCAGGCGATCGGCCGATGACACATCTTTGAAGGCCCAGGGGCAAGTCGCCGAGATGGCTCTCAAAGTCGTGCGCGCCTACTTGTGATGGCACCCCGGCTCATCGGCATGGTCCACCTCGGACCGCTGCCGGGTGCACCCAACTTCGATGGCGATTTCGAGGCGGTTCTGAAATCCGCCTGCGCAGATACGACTGTTCTGACCGAGGCGGGCTTCGACGCCATCATGGTGGAGAACTTCGGCGATTCGCCCTTCTTTTCCGACGATGTCCCCAAGATCACCGTGGCCGCCATGGCCCGGGTGGTGACCACGCTTCGTCGGCAGACCGGGCTCCCTATCGGCGTCAACATCCTCCGCAACGATGCTCTGGCGGCGCTGGCCGTTGCGGCGACCTGCGGGGCGTCCTTCATCCGCGTGAACGTGCTGAGCGGCACTATGTATACCGATCAAGGCACGATCACCGGTCGGGCAGCCGACCTGGCTCGCATGCGAGCGGTTGTCGGACCCGAAATCGAGGTGTACGCAGACGTGTTCGTGAAACACGCCACTCCCCCGCCCGGCTCGACCATCACACTGGTCGCCGCCGATACGTACCTACGAGGTGGTGCCGATGCCCTCGTTCTATCCGGCACCGCCACAGGCGCACCGGCGGATCTCGAACAGTTCGCCCAGGTCCGGGCGGCGGTTCCCGGAGCCCGGCTCGTAGCCGGATCGGGTGCATCCGCTGAGACGATCGGTGGGATCCTCGAGTATGCCGACGGTGCCATCGTGGGGACGTCGATCAAAGTCGGCAACCAGACCACCGCACCGGTCGATCCGGCCAAGGCGGCGGCGTTTGTGAAGGCCGCGACACGCTTCTGATCAGCTGGAGCCCGTCACTTCGATTCGTCCGGCCTGGTGATCTCGAAGCCGGTCTTGACGAGCAACTTGAGGAGCGCCGGAGCCGGGTCTTTGAATTGGGCCGGCCGCAGGACCTCTTCGAGATCGTGGAAGTAGCCGACCATGGTGCTGAAGATGTGGCTCAGCGAGATGGTATGGAGGTCGGTCGTCGGGCTTCGCCCAAAGGCCACCATGCGAGTTCGAATCACCCCGGTACCCGCACAAGCCGGCACTTCCGACAAACCGTGCTCCTGCAGAGCTTCGACCACCCCGATAATCGGAACACCGTAGGCCCACTCGAGCCGTTGCAGGGCGGAATGGAGGACCTCGTGGCGGGTGATGCCCGGGTTGAATTGGGCATCGCCCTGCTTCACTTCACCCAGGATCACATCGATCATGTCGGGCCGCAGCTCCAACGCCGGATCGGAAATCTGCAGCATCCGGCAATCCTCGTGGTCGTCCGCCGCGTAGATATCACCCGGCAGACGGAACCCAACGATGTCGACATCCGTAACGGTCTCGTAGAGCCCGTTCTCGCCGCGCCGCTGGATCTCGAATTCACTTATTGTCAGGTAACCGTTGAGTCTGAGATACGTTTCGACGAGATTCACTGCAATGTCCATGACCCCAGTCTGGCGCCTGCGGGTAAATGAGTCGCACGCCTCATACCCTTCTTGCCTTCCCATGTCTACTCTGTGTGCTCACGACACCACATAGCGTGGCGCCAAGGCGGAGGGAACCCGAATGCTGGATCAGTTCATGCAGATGATGTATGAGATGGATCCCGACCTCACCGGCCACGGCTCCCGGGTGGCGATGCTGGCCGCTCCCCTCACCGAGTACCTCGGAGTCAACCGCGACGACGCTCGCCGGTTGCACATCGCGGCGCATCTCCACGACGTCGGCAAGATCCGGGTGGATATGCACCTGGTGCAGAAGCCCGGCCCGTTGACCGCGGTCGAATGGGTCCAAATGCGCAAGCACCCGCTCGAAGGTTTTCGGATCATCGACGGACTCGTGCACGCTGGCATCGCCGACACGGTGATCGCACATCACGAACGTTTCGACGGCAGCGGTTACCCGTTTGGACTGCGAGGGGACGACATCCCCTACCTGGCCCGAATCCTCCTGGTCGCCGACGCCTACGATGCCATGACCAGCGACCGGCCCTACCAACCTCCACTCTCGCCCGACCAGGCACTCACGGAACTACAACGTTGTGCCGGCAGCCAATTCGATCCTCGCGTTGTCGACGCCATGGTTGCCACTGAAGCGACGGTCCGGCAGATGGCGTTGGCCGGCTAGGGTTTCACCCCTCCAAGCGAAGAGCGGCACGATCGGGGGTCGACCCCATCGAAGGCCGGTCCGACCGATCGCGATCTGCGGGTCTGCCTCCGGTATGAAGTCAATGCAGTCGCGTTTGTTCCCATGCAGTCTCCTGGATGACCAACCCCCAGGTATCGGCGGCGGGAACCCGATAGTTGAGGCACGGCCTTTGTCGGCGGCGTCTCCTACCCTGTTTGTGTGAACGTACTCGGCACCTTCTCCCCCGCGACCCGCGCCTGGTTCGAGGCGTCTTTCCCATCCCCAACGGAAGCCCAGGAGCGCGGCTGGCCGGTCATCGCTGCCGGTACTCACACGCTGATTCACGCTCCGACGGGTTCCGGCAAGACGCTGGCGGCGTTTCTGTTCACCCTCGACCAGCTGTTGCATCGCCCGACGCCGGCCAAGCAGGAACGATGCCGGGTTCTCTACGTGTCCCCCATGAAGGCACTGGCGTACGACGTCGACCGCAACCTCCGGTCGCCGCTGATGGGCATTCGCCACGCGGCCGCCCGGCTGGACCTGGGCGAACTGCCCGACATTGCCACATTTCTGCGGACCGGCGACACCCCCGCCGAGGAGCGGAGACGCATGCTCCGCAACCCGCCGGACATTCTGATCACCACGCCTGAATCTCTCTATCTGATGCTCACGTCCCAGGCACGCCGGGTGCTGGCCACCGTCGAATGGGTCATCATCGATGAAGTCCACGCGGTGGCGGGCTCGAAACGAGGAGCCCACTTGGCTCTCTCGTTGGAGCGGCTCGATCGGATCACCAACCAACCACCGCAACGAATCGGCCTCTCGGCTACCCAGCGGCCGCTCGAGACCATCGCCCGGTTTCTGGGCGGCGGACAAGTCAAACCGGATGGTTCCTGGTCGGCCCGGCCGGTTGAGATAGTCGACGTCGCGGGCGACAAGGAGATCGAGGTCGAGCTGGTGGTGACGGTGGACGACATGGCTGCCCCTCCCCCGCCCCCGATGCCGATCGCCGCAGGCGAAACCGCCGAGGGGCCTGCGTATCAGGCTTCCGGCCGGGCCGGGATCTGGCCCTCGATCTACCCGAGTCTCCTCGAGCTCATCGAGCAGCACCACTCGACGATCGTTTTCGCCAACAGCCGCAGGCTGGCCGAGCGGATCTGCGCAGAGATAAATCTCCTCGCCGGCCGTGAGGTGGCTCGCGCCCATCATGGGTCTGTCTCCCGGGACCAGCGGACCGCGATTGAAGACCAGCTCAAGAGAGGCGAACTGGCTGCTGTGGTAGCCACGTCCTCGCTCGAACTGGGCATAGACATGGGTGCCGTCGATCTGGTCGTTCAAGTCGAATCACCCGCCACCGTCGCCACCGGCCTCCAGCGCGTTGGCAGAGCCGGCCATCAGGTGGGAGCCCCGAGCCGCGCCAAAGTGTTCCCGAAGTTCCGCGGCGACCTGATCCAGGCCACCGTCGTTGTTGACCGTATGTACCGGCGGATGGTCGAAGTGACCAAGATCCCCAGGAATCCCCTCGACGTCCTTGCCCAGCAGGTGGTCGCGACGGTTGCGGATTCCACCTGGGAGGTCGACGATCTCTACGGCTTGGTGCGAGGCGCGGCCCCATACGCGGACCTCGGACGCGCCCCATTCGAAGCCGTCCTGGACATGCTGGCCGGACGTTATCCGTCCGACCTGTTCTCCGAGTTGCGTCCGCGGGTCGTGTGGGACCGGGTAGCCCACACGGTTACCGGCCGGGCCGGGGCTCGCATGCTGGCCGTTACCAACCCGGGCACCATCCCCGACCGCGGTCTGTACAGTGTCCACCTTCCGGACGGCGGCCGGGTCGGCGAACTGGACGAGGAGATGGTCTACGAGTCTCGACCCGGCGACTCGTTCATTCTCGGTGCTTCGACCTGGAAGATCGTTGCGATCACTCACGACCGGGTGGAGGTGATTCCGGCTCCCGGGGAGCCAGGAGCGACGATGCCCTTCTGGCATGGGGACATGATGGGCCGGCCGCTGGAAACGGGACAGGCGCTCGGAGCCTTCGTCCGAGAGATCGGCTCCCTCGAACCCGAAGAAGCGAAAGCGAGACTGGAGGGCCACTACCGGCTCAACGAGCTGGCCGCCAAGAATCTGATGGCATATCTCGCCGAGGAACTGGCTGCCACCGGCATCCTTCCCACCGACAGGACCATCGTCATCCAGCGCTTTCGCGACGAGATCGGCGACTGGCGCCTCGTGCTCCTCTCCCCGCTCGGAGCACGCGTGCACGCCCCGTGGGCTATGGCCCTCACCCAAATGCTGAAAACACGATTTGATCAGGAGGTCGACGTCATCTGGGCCGACGACGGGATCGCCTTCCGCTTCCCAGACGCAGACCGCCCACCGGATGCAGGCGACCTGGCCCTCGATCCGGACGATGTTGAGGATCTGGTCGTTGCCTACCTGGGCGGATCTGCCCTGTTCTCGGCTCGGTTCCGGGAAGCTTCCGCCCGGGCCCTCCTGCTTCCCCGGCGGCGGCCGGGCGGCCGAACTCCGCTGTGGCTGCAACGCCGGCGGGCTGCCGACTTGCTGGCAGTGGCCAAGGACTTCGGATCATTCCCGATTCTGCTGGAAACTTACCGTGAGGTCCTCCAGGACGATTTCGACCTGCCGGCTCTCCTCGAGGTTCTCCGGGACCTGCGGTCCCGCCGCATCCGGATCGCCGAGGTTGATACCGCCGCGGCCAGCCCGTTCGCGGCGACGCTGCTCTTCGAATTCATGGCCGCCTACCTCTACGAGGGCGACGCTCCCCTCGCAGAACGGCGCGCCGCGGCCCTCACACTCGACCGGGAGTTGCTTCGCGAACTACTCGGCGAAGGTGAACTCCGGGAGTTGCTCTCCGCCGATGTCGTGCAGTCCGTCGAGCTGGAACTGCAATCTCTCGTCCCGGATCGGAAGGTCAACGGTCCGGACGGGATCCATGATCTGTTGCGGAGGCTCGGCCCGATGTCGAACGAAGACATCGCCGCCCGCTCGCGAGACGATGATGCGGCCGGGGTCGTGCAGGAACTCGAAGCAGCTCGTCGCATCATCGGAGTTCGAGTGGCCGGGCGGAATCAATGGGCCGCCGCTGAGGATGCCGGCCGGTTGCGCGATGCGCTGGGGACCGTTCTCCCTCCTGGGGTGCCGTTTGTCTTCCTGGAACCGGTCCCGGACCCCCTCGGCGACCTCATCGGCCGTTTCGCACGCACGCACGGTCCATTTACCACGAGCGATGTGATGTCCGCCTTCGGGCTCCCGACCGCAATCGTGATTCAGCAACTGTCCTCATTGGTGGGTGCCGGCCGAGTCGCCAAGGGGGCGTTCCGTCCCGGTGGCCGGGACCAGGAGTGGGTCGACACGGGGGTGCTGCGCCGGCTCAAGAGGCGGTCGCTGGCCGCGCTTCGCAAAGAAATCGAGCCCGTCGATCAATCAGCCCTGGCCAGATTTCTGCCCGTCTGGCACGGTGTGCGAACCACCGGCCGGCCTCGCCAACCAGGCGGTTTGGTTGACACTCTCAGGCGGCTCCAGGGGGCAATCTTGCCTGCGTCGGTCTTGGAACGTGACCTGTTGGAGGATCGGCTCGCCTACAACCAGGCCATGCTCGACCAACTGATGGTGGCCGGTGAGGTGGTGTGGATCGGGCGAGGAGCTTTGGGTCCGCGCGATGGCCGTGTTTCGGTCTACTTCCGCGACCATCTTCCCCGCCTCTATCTCCGTCCGGATACCGAGCCGCCGGCAGGCGTCCTCCATCAACGACTCAGGAGGCACCTCCTCGAGCGCGGAGCCAGCTTCTTCGCCGAGCTCTACGCGGCAGCCGAAGGCGGGGATCCTCTCGAAGTCCTCGACAGTCTCTGGGATCTCGTCTGGGCAGGTGAGGTGACCAACGATTCTCTCGGTCCGCTCCGGGCCTTTCTAGCCGGAACCCGCTCCCGGCGAGCAGGGCGGCGCGCGGTGCTCTCCAAGTTCCCATCTGCCTCGGCCGGCCGCTGGTATCTCGTTGCCGACCTCCT
>JAHEDM010000102.1 GCA_024641205.1 Actinomycetes bacterium | reverse complement strand
GTCGATGACGAGACTCGACTCTTGCGGCCTCTAGAGATCGCCCTGCTGCTATTGGCCGGCCTCTACCCGGTCGCCGGCTTTGCGGCGCCTCGTGTCAAGGCGACCCACGTCATACCATTTGCGGCCATCGCAGTGGTCATTGTCCATCTGATCGCTGAGGGGTATCGCTGGCAAATGGTCCCGGTGTACGCGCTAGTCGCCATCATGGCCCGGGTGGCCGGGCGACAGGTACGCAAACCCGCCCCCGGCCTGCAGATCGTGCAAACCAGGCGGCCCACAATCGCCCTCCTAGCGCTCATCCCGGTGATAATGGTGGCACTCCCGCCCGTCCTCGTCCCGGTGCCAAGGCTTCCCGAGCCGTCTGGACCTTTTGCGGTTGGGACGGTTTCCCTGTACCTCGTCGATGAGAATCGAGCCGAGATCTACGGTCAGGAACCAGGCGATCCTCGGGAGCTGATGATCCAGCTCTGGTATCCGGCCAGCCCGGATCCAGCCGCCACCCCCGGCGCGTGGACGGAAGACCTCGATCAGATCGGGCCTGCCAACGCCGAGCGGCTCGGCTTCCCGTCTTTCGCGCTCGATCATCTCTCGCTGGCCAAGACACATTCGTACGCCGATGCTCCTCTGTCTGGTGCCGAGCAGCAGTATCCGGTGATCGTGTACTCGCACGGGTGGACCGGCTTTCGGACCGTCAATGTTGATCAGTCGGAGGCGCTGGCCAGTCATGGCTATATTGTCGTTTCGGTCGACCACACTTACGGGTCCATCATGACGGTTTTCCCCGACGGCCGGGCGGTCGGGGTCGACAACGATGCGCTTCCAGATGAAGAAGATGTCGGTGTGAAGGCCTATCAGACGGCAGCCCAAACGCTCGTTGAGGTCTATGCCGCCGATCTGGCGTTCGTGCTCGACTCCTTGGAGACCATCAATGAAGACGACGAACGTTTCGCCGATCGACTGGACCTCGAGCGGGTCGGGCTGTTCGGCCATTCGACCGGCGGGGGAGCGGTGGTGAAGCTCTGTCACAGCGACGAACGCTGCGCAGCCGGGGCGGGACTGGACCCCTGGGTCGAACCGGTGCCGCTGAATGTCATCTCCGACGGTCTGACCCAACCGTTCCTCTTCGTACGCAGCGAGGAGTGGGCCGCCTATGACAACGACCCCCTTCTGATGGATCTGTATGCGCATGGCGGTAGCGGGCAATACCTGGCCTCGATCACCGGGACTCAGCACTGGGATTTCGTTGTGATCCCGTTGCTGACGCCGCTCGCGCCTCAGCTCGGGCTCAAAGGTCCTATCAAGAGCGAACGGGTCATGGCCATCACCCACGATCTCCTGGTCTCGTTCTTCGACGCGCACCTGAAGAGCGGAATCGCCGTGGACGTAGCGGGATTGAGTTCCCGATACCCGGAGGTGACCATGGAGGCTCGTCCGGGTTAGCCAAAGGTCGTTCGGATTGGGACTAACGTCCCTAGGGACGAAAGCGCGTGCCCTCTAGGCTCGCGGCACGAGAGAGGGAGTTACATGAGCGATCAAGGCCCCGAGAACCAGGCGGAACATCTCGAGCCGGAGGCGCCGGTACGAGAGACCAGGACACTCTATCGGCACTGGATGGCGGCGCTGGGTGGTTCCCTCATGCTGGCCGGGTTCCTGGCGTTCGTCATCTTGTTGATCGTCGACTTCACCTCCGGAATCGACAACCCCTATCGATCGATCATCGGGTTCATCGGGGCACCAATCGTCGGGATCACCGGCCTCGTATTGTTTCTGATTTCGATACGGATTCAGGTGCTGCAGGCCCGTCGTCGCGGCGAGGTGGTTCGTTTCCGCTTGAACATCGAGCCTTCCGATCCTCGCTATATGCGAAGCCTGTGGTTGTTCCTCGGCCTCACCGCAGCCTTCGTGGTGGTGTTCGCCTACGCGGGTTTCAAGGGCTACGAAACCACCGACTCCGCGCAGTTTTGCGGAGAGTCCTGTCATGAGGTGATGGGGCCGGAGAACGTGACCTATCACAATTCCCCCCACGCTCGCGTTCCCTGCGTGGATTGTCATATTGGGCCCGGTGCAGGTTTCTGGGTGCAATCGAAGATCGATGGGATACGCCAGGTGCTGGCAGTGGCAACCGATTCGTTCGAGCGTCCGATTCCTACTCCGGTTGAGAGTCTCCGCCCGGCCCAGCAAACCTGTGAGGAGTGCCACTGGCCTCAACAGTTCTTCGGGCAGAAACTCGTCACGCACAACTATTACCGCACGGACGAGGAAAACACGCCGTGGACCGTCAGTTTGCTGGTCAATATCGGAGGCGGCAACCCGCGCACCGGCGCCCTGGAAGGCATCCACTGGCACATGGCGACCACCAACGTCGTGGAGTACATCGCCACGGACAAGGACCGCCAAGATATCCCCTGGTTCCGGGTGACGGCGGCCGATGGCACGGTGAGCGTCTATGCCGATCCCGAAGCCGACTACCCGGATCCCGAAGCCGAAGACACAGAGATCCGCGTTTTCGACTGCATGGATTGCCACAACCGGCCCAGCCACGACTTCACACCTCCGGCGGTTGCGATGAACCTCGCCCTGTCGACCGGCAAGATCTCACAAGATCTACCGTTCATCCGGAAACTCGGTGTCGATCTCCTCAACGCTGAGTATGCGACGACTTCGCAGGCAAATGCTTCGATCATCGAAGGTCTGCAGGATTTCTATTGGACTAACTATTCGGGAGACGTAGGCGAACTCTCCGCCGAGATCGGCCAGGCGGAAGAATCGCTGCTGAACATCTATAACAGCAACTTCTTCCCCGAAATGAACACCGACTACCGTTCACGGGTCGACAACTTGAGCCATTTCGTCAACCAAGGCTGCTTCCGGTGCCACGGCAGCGGTCAGGTCAACGAAGCCGGGGAATCGTTGCCGGTTGCATGCGACACCTGCCATGTGATCGTTGCTCAAGGCCCCACCGACGATCTGTCTGCTATTGAGAGCAGCGTCGGCGGACTCGAGTTCCAACATCCGGCTCCGATCGGCGAAATTTGGGAAACGGTCTCGTGTACGCAGTGCCACACCCGGTCGTCGGGGTACTAAGCGCACCTTCGGTGCGCTGTGGGAAGCTGGAAGTGCGGGGATGGGTCTGGAGCCCGGACCGTGCACTACAGCCTTGAACGTAGAACCTTCTCGAGGGGGATGCGACCGGCTTCTTGGTGCAGCGGTTGCGAAGCAACAGCCATCTGAGCCGCTCTATCTGCAACACTCGCAAACGTGTCGGCCGCCGGAGGTGCTCGGTTGGGCAGGAAGCCGCAAGATTCGAGCCACGAACCACGGGCGCAGCCCGGCTATTTCTCCGGTGCTCCTGCGTCGATCCAGGTCGCCAGCTCGGCGATCTGATCGTCCGACAGCATGCCTGGGTGTCCCCCCGCTGCCTGTTTGGTGTATATCTCAGAGGCGTTGGCATCACCCGGAACGATCCCGGGTCCCGAATTGCCGCCCTCGACGGCCAGTGCATAGCTGGTCACGTTGAGCCCACCCAGGGCACCTGCCCCGTGACATGATCCGCAGTCGTCGGCGAGAAGCGCACCAAATGTTCCGTCCCAGGTAGAGCCGGAGGCTGATCCGTCTTCTCCGCCTGCGTCGGCAGGTGTTTCAGGTGCGCCGGCCTCGATCCAGGCACGGAGGGTGGCCAGCTCCGCGTTGGTCAGCTGTCCCGCGTGGCCGCCTGCCTCTTGCCTCTGGTAGATCACCGAGGAGTCTGGGTCGCCGGGCACGATTCCTGGGCCCGAGGTGCCGCCCGCCACCGCAGTCTCGTAGCTGCTGAGATCCAGGCCGGCGAAGCCAGAGCTACCCCTGTGGCACGCTCCGCATGTGGCAGAGAACATGGGTTCGATCGTGGTTGTCCAACTGTCGGATCCGGTTGCCCCGGTCGTCGATGTCGTGCTCTCGGTCGTGGTCGTGGTTTCGGCGGATGTTCCAGCCGTGGTGGTGACGAGCGGCACCGTTGGAGTTGGCGCCGGCACGAAAACGAGGACGTCCTCGGGCGGTTGGATGGTTTGAATGGCTGTGTCTTCGAAGGTAACGAAAAAGTAGATGCCGACCAATAGGGCTCCGGCAACCACCGAATAGGCCGGCACAAATCGGCGGCGCCGCGCCTCGGTGACTTCCATCGGTGGAGGGTCGAACTTCCCGGCCTCGATCGCGGCCAATTCGAGGGCATGCTCCTTCGCCATTTCCCGTCGGGACATGTACCCGGTGAAGATCGACGTGTTGAAATGGCGCAGGTGCACGTGATAGAAGTGCCACACGAGGATTGCCAGAACCGCCAGCAACGCCTCTCCGCCGTGCGCCGCCTTGGCGGCGGGTATGAATTGCCCCGGCAGGAATCGGGCAGTGGCAATCGGGTTCCACAGCATGAAGCCGGTCACCGTCATCACCAAGGTACCCCAGACAATTGCCCAGTACTCGATCTTTTCTTCCCAGGTGAATCTTCCCTGGACGGGAGGCTCCTGGTTACGGCCGAAATGGAAGCGAACTGACGTCCAGACGGCCCGCGCGTCCGACATGCTTGGCAACATGGTTCGGGGGGCCCGATTGACGAAAATCCGCTTGCCCGCAGTGAAGAGGTGGTACACGACGGCGAGGAGCAACATGGTGGCGAACACACGGTGTATGACGCGAGTTGTTTCGATGCTGCCCAGCGCGCTTATGGCCCATTGTGAGAACCCGGCCTCCGGCCATTTTTGAATCAAACCGGTGAAGGCCAGAGCAACAAATGTGATCACCTGGAGCCAGTGTTCGACGCGGTCGAAAACCGAGAACCGTCTGATGCGGTCTTCCTGGTGAGCCACCCGGACGTCCTGTTCAAGCACTGGCCACCTCCTTGCGGCGTGCAGCCAGCTTCCTGAAGATATCGACGATCACCCACAGCAACATGGCTCCGATGACCAAGGGGATGAGGATCCGGTAGAAGAGGTTCACGTAGTAGACCAGCGGGGTGTTTTCGCGAGTCGGCTGGTAGTGGCTGAGCCAGGAAGTCGGGAAATTGGTGGTCGCCTCTGGATGGCAGCGCTGGCACGTTCCCAGGAGGTTGGCGCGAAAGGTCTGACTGTTCGGGTTGTCCGCCGAAGCGATGTTGTGCACCCCGTGACAGTCGATGCACACCGGTTTGTTGGTCTCCTGGTCGGGGAAAAGCTCTTCGAAGATGACCACGGTCGATCCGTGGAAGTCCGCCACGTATGTGTCGAACACATCGGTGGAAATGCCGTACTTGTCCATGAGTTCTTGGTCGTCATGGCAATCGGCGCAGATCTGAGGCGAGAATAGATGGAATCCGGCAACCGCCGGCCCTTCGACGTCGTGTACCCCATGGCAGTCCGTACAGGTGGGGACATCGGGGTTGCCTGCTAAGAAGAGGTCCGCACCGTGCACGCTGTCCTGGTAGGCCGTGTAGATCTCGAAGTGACAGTTTTCACAGGTCCGCTGGATGGCCGGGGCCCTCGTGGTTGCCTCCTGGACGTCGTGGGCACCGTGACAGTCGGTGCACACTGCGGCTTCGTTGTTTCCTGCCAGGAGGGCTGCGCCGTGCACGCTGTCGTGTGTGGCCGAGTATTGGGAGTCATGGCACGTCGCACACGCGGTGTAGTTGGATACGGCGAAATCTCGGAGATCCTCCGCTTCGATCGGATCGTGGGGGAATTCGGAAATATCGGTGTGGCACAGCACGCACGACATCTCCAATTGACCGTGGACTGAGCTCTCGTAGGTATCGCGATGCACGTTTATGTCGAGGATCTCACCGGAGGGCAACTCGATGTTGCTCAGGCTGATACCGGCCGTCTCGCCGTCGTGGCAACCGAGGCAGTACCCGTTGTCGAAGCGTATGTCTTGCTCCTGGTTGGTCTCCTGGGTTGTTTCCTGCGCTCGTACTGGTGAGGTTTCGACCGTCAGGAAGGCGCCGAACAATGCAGCACCTGCCAGACACAGCCATGCCAAACGCCAACCGCTCTTCACGTGCAACCTCCCAAAACGGTGCTACCTGGTGGAACCATCCACGTGGAGCCTACGCTACAAGCAGGTTCCCTTTGCGACATAGGGTCGACAGTCCCCATTGCCCGGGACTCTTCGGAGAGGATTCGGGACTCCCGGGCAAAGAAGCAGGGCTGCCGGTTGGCAGCCCTGCTCGTGGTGCTTGTGTTTCTTGGAGTGCGAGGATCAACCTCCCAGCGAGTCCAAACCGGCCTGGAGCAATTCTTTGGTATAGGCCGGGTTGTGGACGCCGAGGCTCTTGTCCTCATGGGCCACGTAGATCCAGTTCCACAGCGCAGCTGCTTCTCCGGCCGGGACCGATGCGACCGCCGGATGGAGGCCTCCGCCTTCCTCCTCGGGGGCCCGCTCCAGCCATCCCTTGGCCAGAAGCGCAACTTCGAGTTCGTCGAGCATCGCCTGGACTTCCGTTTGGAGCCCGTTGATGTCGAAGTTCTCGGCACCGGAGTGGCACGACTCGCAAGCCGCCACGTCCGGTTCGAACGTATGGCTGGCACCCTCACCCATATGGCAGGTCACGCAGGTACCTTCCACCATCGAGTAATGCGAGCTCGGATTTCCTTCGAGGGCAAGGCCATCGGCACCGGCGCCCGCCAAGCCGAGCAGCATGGCGCTCTGCGGTCCATGGTGTGGACCCCAGTGGGTGCTGGTGATCTCGATGTTGCCGTCCACGATCTCGTCGATGCCTCGACGTGGCTGGTGGCAGGTGGCACACAGGTTGCCCTCGCCGCCGTCGTAGGTCATGCCTTCGAAGGCATAGAGCTCCACCGGCTCTTCGGTGGTCACAGCCCAGTCGGCGTCGGTATACGTGTTATGGATTTCGTGACAGGTCCGGCAATCCTGGCGGGTTGGGTTGGGATCGCCCTCCTCGACCGTGCCCGGGTTCTGTCCGGCGGCGACCATAGCGGTGAACGCTCCACCGGAGTGACAGCCTGCGCAGCCGGCGGAGGTACCACGTACGAACGCCTCACCCGTACCGTGGAGGGATTCCTCCCACGCAGCCTCCTTGCCGGTGATCAACGTCGTGTCGTTGTGACACTCTGTGCAGGTCAGATCTCCTGCGTTGAGCTCGGCGGCGCTCCCGGCTGGACCGGCTGGACCGGCCGGACCGGCTGGACCGGCCGGACCCTCGGGTCCTGCTTCGCCCGAAGTACAGGCGGCCAAGACCAGGGCCAAGAAAGCCATGAGGAGAAGGTGTACGTATCTCTGGCGCATGAATGCTCCCTCCCTGCGCGGGTTATGTGGCTGTCACTTTGACACACTAGCGGATGGTTTGGGGCGCAACGCGTAGGGTCTTTCGACTCTTTGTCGGAAAGGCAAGAAAGGCACCTTGACATGCGGCTTTGTGCATATAGCGACACGGTGTCGACCGCGGGAACGAGCTCGCCCGACTGACCGTCGAAAACAACCCTAAAACCGGGAGATTTTGGCCGCGAGGAGAGAGTTGCGTCGAGCTTCAGGCTCCCGGGAAAAAGCGCCGAACTACAACTACTCAAAGGTCCGGTGTCTGTCCGGCCAGCACTTGATCAAGCGCCCGGCTGAGGACCGTCGCGTTCACTTCGCCTGCGATCTTTCCCTGGATGATCCCGTTGGCGTCAATGATGTACGTCTCCGGGACGCCGAAGACACCCAGTTCGACGATGGCGCGTGACTCAGGGTCGACGACGTAGCTGTAGTTGCTGCCCCGTCCGAACTCATCGAGAAATGCCGACGCTTGCTCGGGCTCGTCCTG
>JAHEDM010000101.1 GCA_024641205.1 Actinomycetes bacterium | reverse complement strand
GGCAATAACAACGTCGAGTTCCCCGGTTCGCCTGTCCAGGTCGGACGGCTGATAGGCACGGGCAACCAGTCGCACCAGGCTGGTAGCGCGCGCCATAGCTGCAAATGTCGACTCCCACTCGCGGGCGGAAAGCACGGTTGCTACTCGGGGCCTGGTCATAGGTTCATGGATTCGATGGCGACGATATGCGGCAGGGCGACGTAGGTGGCGGCGCCGCTTGCCTCGAGGACAACGTGATCGATGCCAACGGCACCAACTGGGCCGGTTCGGACTGCGCCGTCGATACAGGTGATCCGGACGATTTCGCCTCGATCCTCGGCATCGAGCAATCGATCGCGCAAGGTGCTGCGCCTTCGCAAGGTGATGGCGGCCGCTTCTTGTTCGGCCTCGAGCACCTGCGCCAGCTGCAGTCGCAGGCGCCGGGAAATCTCGATGAGATCGGGGTGTCTAAGCGGGTCCATTATACCTGTGACAAGTGTTGAACAACGTAAACAAACGATAGTTACGCAAAGAAGACCCGACAACCTGCGTGATCGAAATTGTTTCGCGTCTTTCTGCCTCTTGCTGATCAAAGCCGGTTCTCATAGCCTGGTGTCATGGAGTGGATCGAAGTCAATATCCCCAAGGAATGGCTGTCTGTGGCCGATATCTGTGAATACATGGATGTCTCTACGTTCGTGGTCACCAGCGTGCTGCGAAGTGGTGCACTTCCCGCTGTGAAATTTGGCCGCGAGTGGCGCGTGGCGAGGAGAGACTTCGAGGTGTGGATCAACGAGGAGCGGACTCGAGCGGTGAGTCTCGAGGAGCCTCGGCACTGAACCCCCGGAGTAACGTGTGCGTGATGACTGCTACCTCGCGCCCCGATGAACTCGAGGACATCCAGGTTGATCTGGATCGTCCCTGGAACGTCGTCGTGTGGAACGATCCGGTCAACCTCATGACGTACGTTGTGTATGTGTTCCGGAAGCTGTTCGGATTCTCCAAAGAGAAGGCGACCCGCTTGATGATGCAAGTGCACAACGACGGCCGGGCCATTGTCGCCACCGGCCCGCGGGAGAAGATGGAGATGGACTGCTTTCGGCTCCACAACCATGGCTTGTGGGCCACGATGGAACGAGCATGAAGGGCCCCTTCCGGCTGGTGTCGGGCCGGATAGAACTCACCATGGATCCCCGGGAGGCCGAGGCCCTGTCGGTCGTGCCGGGCTTGCTCGAATCGGTCGGTGAGACAGGGTCAGATCCAGGAGCCGACCAACTCGACCAGGCCCCGTACCCGGACGACCCGGTGGCAAACGCCGAGTTCCGCAGGCTCATGGCCGAAGAGATGGCGCAGTCCCGGGCCGCAGATCGCTCGGCGTTCTCGCTCACCGTTGAGCAGTCTCCGCACGGGGTGACCCTTTCATCCGGCGAAGCTGAGGCGTGGTTGCGGGTCCTGGCCGAGGCCCGATTGGTATTGGCGGCCCGGTTGGGGATCCAGAAGGACGGGTGGGAGAACACATTTCCCGAAGACGATCCGGCCGTCGCGCTCCTCCACTACCTGGGCTGGCTCCAGCAATCGCTGGCCGAAACTCTCGAAAGCAGCCTGCCATGACCGGCCGGATGGTGGACTTGGATGTACACGACATGGCACACGGCGGCGAGGCCGTAGGCCGGCACGACGGCAAGGCCGTCTTCGTGGCGGGGGCGATTCCTGGTGAACGGGCTCGTGTGTCGTTGGTGAGTGAAAGCGGTACGTGGGCTCGGGCCCATCTCGAAGAAGTCTTGACCCCGGCGCCTGCTCGGGTTCCCCCACCCTGTCCGCACTTCGCCGATTGCGGTGGTTGCCAGTGGCAGTACATGACCTACGCCGAACAGTTGAAATGGAAGTCATCGATTGTGGCGGGTCAACTGCGGCACCTCGGTGGTGTGTCCGATCCCGAGGTCGCCCCGATCGTCGCATCGAGTGCTCCCTACGGGTATCGCAACCGCATGACCTTCCACGTGGAAAGCGGCCTTCCGGCTCTGTACCGTCATCGGAGTAAGCAACTGGTTCCCATCTCAGCCTGCCTGCTCTTGGTAGCAGGTCTGGCGGAGCTGTACGACCGGCTCGGGGATCTGTCGGGCGTGCATGAATTGACCCTTCGGATCGGCACGACGAGCGGTGAGCGGGTGGTTCTGATCCGGGGGCGGATACCCGAGCAGGCCGCGGAATGGGCCGCCTCAGTGGTCCGGCTGGCCGGTCGAAGGTTCGAGCCGGTGATCGGGCCACCGTATATTCACGAAGAAGTGGCAGGCATTCGCTTCCGGATCACGGGGCCGGCCTTCTTCCAGGTCAACACGGTCGGAGCCGAATCGCTTGTCGAACTGGTGCGGGACGCCCTGCAACCCTCCGGCTCAGATACCCTGCTCGACGCCTACGCCGGTGTCGGCTTGTTCGCCGCTACGGTTGGCACATTGGCAGGCCGGGTAATCGCCGTCGAGTCGAGCGGGGTTGCCTTGGCCGATTTGCGTCACAACTTGAGTGAGGCCGGGGTTCCGAACCACGAAGTTGTCCGGGGCCGGTTTGAGGAAGTGGCCCCGGGGACCTCATGGAGCCTGGCCGTTTGTGATCCCCCGCGGACCGGTCTCAAGACACAGGGCGTCTCGGCGATAGTGGCGGGAGGGCCGCGTCGCATCGCCTATGTCTCGTGCGATCCGGCCAGCCTGGCCCGGGACACACGACTCCTCGATGGGGTCGGGTACCGGTTGGTGAAGGCCACCCCGGTCGACCTTTTCCCGCAGACCTTTCACGTCGAAACCGTTGCGGAGTTCGAGCTCAAGTAGACCGTCTACGGCAAGGTGCATCCGAGCGCGTCGGCCGGTGTCTCCCGCCAGGTTCCCGGTCGGGGAATGAACGAGTCGGCCAGGGCCGGGTCGAACGTGAACCCGGCAATGGCCGATGTGCTCGGGGGCCGGAAGTGGATCTCCAGCCGGTTGCTGGATTCGTCCTTGTTCCCGTACATGGCTCCGTAGATGGTTGTCTGCTGACTGGCGTTGAAAGTCCCGCCGGCGTAGATGAGGTGGTGGACCTGACCTTCGATCGAGTTGGAGCTGTTGCTGAGGGTGACGTCGCTGGTCGATTCGACCCCGGCGATCACAACGGTGACCGGGGCCAGGGCCGGGTTGGTCACCCCGTTTGGCGTACCCTTTAGCTCCAGGTCGCCCTTGAAAGCCAGGATGAAGTCGCCGCTCAACTTCGTTCCGCCCATTTCCAAGGTGAATGAACCCGTGTCGTTGACGAAGTGCGCACCACCGAGGGCCGTCTTGTTGGCGTTGTACCAGGTAGCGAATTGCGCCCAGCTGGCGTGGTTGTACACCGACATAGTGGCGCTGTACTTGGCTGGGTCCCAGACGAAGGCGGGCAAGCCAATCGGTGGGACGGGTTGGATTCCGGTGGCGTTCCAAACATACGCGGCCGCCGACGGGGGATCCGCAACGGTTGAGGACGCACCGGCCACCTGCAGGTTGCGGCCCACCGAAGCCTGGTTCTTCTTGAAGGTGGACTTCGGCAGCGCCGACAAGGTTGTGTCGTTGAGGATGATCAGATCGTTGCCTGCCGTTCCGAACTTGCTCCCTGAATCGTCTTTGACGAACCCGTTGACTTTGACCTCTCCGGCGATCTCGACGTTGGCGCCGCTGCCGACCAGCACATCACGGTAGACCAGCAACTGGCCCGTACCGGGAGCGCCATCATCGTTCGGGAACACCCGTGTGAAGTTCCCGACGATCAGGTCGTCTCCGGAGTAGGCGTCGCCATAGATCTCTTTGCGGTTTCCGGCCGTTAGGCCACCGTCTGCGGCGAACAAGGCGTAATAGAAGCCCCCGCCGATCGGTACCAGCTCGACTTCGATCATGACTTTCTTTGAAACGGCTTGATGGGCGGTATGAGCGGGTGCCCATCCCCATGATTCGATGAGATAGGACCTGGCTGCGGCGAGGGGAACGGCGCGAACCCAGTACTCACCCTGGGTCTCGCTTGTGCCGTCCACCAGGGTTTCCAGAGTGTCGAGATCACAGGTGGTGCCGGTGATGCCCGTGGTTGCCTCACCACCGTCTGCGGTGTCCCGGAAGCCTCCTTCGTTCGAGGCGAGAAGGTACATCGCCTCGCGAGCGCCCGCTTCGGCCACGTTGAGGGCCGTGGCCAGGTGCCGGTCGTACCCGACTTCTTCGAGTTCGTGGACGGAGACCGAGTACCACGTGGCGCCGAGGATGAAGATCACGATCGCAACTGAGAGGGCGGAGGCGATGCCGATACCTTCGTCCTGGTGATGCAATCTGCCAAGAAAGCGTTTCATACAGAACATATCGGCATCGATGCTCCGAATCTGGAGAGGGTGGTGTGGATCATGGGCAGTTGGCAGAGTTGGGAGTCCAGATGTTGCGGCCCGAGATCTCAGACGTACCCAATCGGGCGTGGACCCGATCTGCAGGGTTGGCGTCGACCCACATTCGAACCGTGATGACCTTGCCTTGTGAAGGAAGCGCCGACGCAACTCCTCCTTGATTGGTGAAGATGGGGACACCGGCCGTTCCCAGGGCGCGCCCGACCCTCGTGTTGTAGTCGTCATCGACGTAGGTTTCGTTTCGGACTCCGCTGATTACGGTTCTCCAGGTGACCCCACCGTCCGCCGATCGCTGCAAGTCCGTTGCCGCTCCGTCGCCGTCGGTGTCCCGAAGGTCGTAGATGAGATCCTCATATCCAACGGCATTGGTCGTGGCCGTATAGCCGCGGGTCCGAAACTCCAGACGATTCGATGCAATACCGGGGAACGGTTCGCACACCCTTTCGGCGCTGCGGAAGTCTCGGTCCAGTTGTTGCAGGGCGAGGCGAACGTCGTCATTGGAGCGCGCAGTCCCTTCGAGTTCCCGGGTGGCGAACATCGTGGTCTCCAGCAAGGACAGGAAGACGGCCGCCACAATGGCCATCAGCATCATGGAAACCATGAGTTCTGCCAGAGACAGACCCCGCTCGTCGCGGTGGAGGCGCCACATCAGCTTGCGTCCGGATCGAGGTAGAGAGCAGTGACTCCAACACCGCCCAGGTCAAAAGTGAGTTCCACGTCATAGAGGGTGCCGTCCAGCGTGGGATCGGCATCGATAACGGTGTCTACGACTTTGTAGCTGATGGTTCCTGTGACCATCGCGGTTGCCTGGACTCGAGCTTCGGAAACATCCAGGTTGGTGTCTTCGGTATACGAGTGGCACGGCCTCCGCACCACAATCGAACCTTGAACCTCATAGTGCAGCTGGGGGTCGCCGCTCGGGGTGATATCCCACGTGAGGGGTCCTCCGACGCCGTTGTCGATGGTGATCAAATCGGGTGACGGGAGAGCCGAGCAGCTTCCGACGGCGCCGAAACCTGAATACACCGTTACGTATTTTCCGGTACCCGGATTCCAGAGCTTCACGATCACATTGCCGGTTGTGGAGAGGCTGGGCGGACGGGCGGCGTTCTCGCCTGCGGCCAGGTCCGTGCCGAAGACACGAGGTGTCTCAATGATGACCCATCCTTGGAACGTGTTTCTCGCCAAGGGACCAACAGAGTCTGGGAACAGGTACATCGGTTCGGCCGCCCAGCTGTAATCGACGCGTACCTGGCGGTCGGTGGAGGGAGAAGGAGGGTCATATCGGTCGACATTGGCCGAATACGTAAGGGCGGGGCCAACGGAATCGTGCCCGCGGGCAAAGAAAGCGAACTCGTAGTAAGGACGATCCAGCGCATCTCCCAGCCTGGCCTCGTACAGTGTCCGGACGGCCGGGTCCGCATACTCGATGAAGCCCCCGTTGGTACGGTCGGCCGACTCCAACCCGAATGCGGCATAAGGGAGACCATCCACCTTTGGGTTCAAGGAGGTTGGGTTGTATTCGGTCCACAGTTCAGCCCAGTACTTGGTTGTCTGAGCGGCTAGGAGATTGCTCAGGTCGGCCACATGGAAGTCGTTGGGATGGGCGCCGCTGACCTGAAAGGCGGGCGGAAGGGCCGTCACGATCGCGTTGGAGTCGTCTAGCGGAGCTACCGAAACTGCGTCGTCATCGGCCGCCCTCAGGACGTCGATCGGCTCGGGGCGGATCAGCACATCGTCGGCGGTGTCGAACAAGCCGTCCGGGCCTGCGTATTTGACGTCCCCCGATGTGGCCGAGCTTCGCACGGTTTCCGAAGAGACGTAGTCGCTGGTAGCCGAATCAAAACCATCTGAGAAGACGAGATTCGCCTGGAAGAGCCCTCGTGCCGCGCCAACCCAGGCCTGGGATCCGCCCACATCCCCCTCTACGGTCAACGACCCCCCGTCCATCGTTACCTCACCATGAACGAGCGGCTGGGAGGGTTCGGTAAAGGGAGAGACCAGCGTTGAGAGGCGCACCTCCTTTCGGAACCCGTCGGGAGGCTGCCAGGCGACGACGGCAGTGATGCGACGGTACTTCTCGGTGGCGGAGTCGAGTGGATCCGTGCGAACCGACGTGACGAACAGGTATCTGTCAAACGGTGTGTTGTCCCGCTCCTGCTGGTCGTGAAACGACAGGAAAGGGTCGAAGGTCGCGCCGTTGACGAAGACGATCTCTTCTCCGCCGAAATCCCAGTTTCCGGACAACGGGTTGAGAGCGAGGTCCGTCCCGAAGACTCCCGTGGTTGGGTCGCTGAAGGTCGTGCATCCGACCTCGGCGGGGCACGTCGTTCCGTTGGCAAGTGATGTCAGACCCATGTGATTCCACTCGAGTGATCTGGCCCGTTCGATGAGCTCTGAAGCGAAAGCCGTTGCCGCCGCCTGTCTCTTCGTTTCGACGATGACCCGGGTGCCGGTGTCCATGGTTCGGAGCAGCGCAACTACCAAGGCGAACACGATGGTCAGCGCCACGACCGATTCGACGATCGTGAACCCGGACTCACTTCTCAACCGCGCGGCAACGCCTTTTCCAAGCATGATGAAGTATCGGCATTGAGGACCGGATATTTATCGGTATCTTGGCGAATCCGTCAGTGTGGAATGGGTTCGAGATCGATCGGGAGGCCCGCCTGATGCCAGGCGATGATGCCGCCCGTCAGGTTCACAACATTATTCATACCCGCCTCGCGGATCAGAGCCGCGGCGGCCATGGCCGAACGGTTGCCCGATCGGCATTGCAGTATGACGGTGCGGTCGCGCGGCAACTCTTCGAACCAATCGTTGATTTCCGAGAGAGGCTTGAAAATGGCTCCCGGGATGCGCACTTCCTCCCATTCGTCCGCTTCGCGGATGTCCACCATCAGGGCTCCGGCTGCAATAAGGTCGGCCGCCTCTGCCGCATTGGTTTCGGGTACCCCGCCAAATAGTTCAGTCATGGCGGGCACGATAGTCGAGACGTCATTTTCGATGCCTGATTGGGCAGGGCTAGATGTCACGCGCAGGCCGTACCGACCGGTAGCCTCTTTATGTGATCTTCCCGACCCGCCGTTTCTTTCGCCGGTCTCACCGGTACCCGGTCACCCGGCGCCGGATGGGTTTCGCGGTCGCCCTTGCATTGCTGGTCACCTCTCTGTCTGGCTTCAGCCCGGTGGCGGCGATCGGCTCAGTCGACCACCGAGTCCTAACCATCGGGGAGGTAGGGGGGATGTCCCCCGAGGTCGAGGCAACAATCGCTTCCGCCGCGGAACGGTTTGGGGCTCGATGGGCAACCTTTCATCGCGGGACGCTGCGGTTGACTTCCGTCGAGCGGGGCGACGAAGTGGTGCAGAAGGCGCCGAGCGGTTACTTCTATCCGATGGCTACCACTGCAGTGGATGCGGGCCGAGCCGCCCCCCTGTTGGGGGAGCAAGCAGCCACCGCTCTCAGGAACGGTGGGCTGGTGTTCGGCGAAACCTCGGCGAGCTTGCGGGGAGCCGTTGCGGGAGATCGCGTGACGTTGATCGGCTGG
>JAHEDM010000100.1 GCA_024641205.1 Actinomycetes bacterium | reverse complement strand
CCCAACGCCTACACAGGTCCGGTGCCGATGGTCACCCACGTCCACGGCGCGGTTGGCGTAGGAGACGAGAGCGACGGCTACGCCGAGGCCTGGTACCTGCCTACCGCCAACGATGTCCCGTCCGGTTATGCGACCGAGGGCACCTGGTACGACTTCTTCTCCGGCAAGGCCGCGACCAACTTCGGCGAAACCTGGGGCCCTGGGTATGCCACCTTCCAATACCCCAACCCGGACCGGGCGTCGACCAACTGGTACCACGACCACACGCTGGGCATGACCCGGCTCAACGTCTACGCCGGCCCGGCCGGTTTCTACATCATCCGTGGTGGGCCCGATGGTGACGACGCAGTGCTCGATTCTCGAGATGGAACCACCGCGGTTCTCCCAGGACCGGCGCCCAAGGAGAACGACAAGTTCCCGCCCAACAAGACCTACTACGAGATCCCCATCGCCATCCAGGACCGCTCCTTCAACACCGACGGATCGCTGTTCTACCCGAACACCCGGGCGTTCTTCGACGATATCACCGGGCCCTACATCCCCGACACCGACATCTCCCCTTTATGGAATCCGGAGTTCTTCGGGAACATGATGATGGTCAACGGGAACACCTGGCCCTTCCAGACTGTCGAGCAGCGGCGCTACCGGTTCCGTTTCCTCAACGGCTGCCAGTCGCGGTTCCTGATCCTCGACTTCAGCGAGATCACCGGGGTCGAGGTGTGGGCAATCGGCAACGAGGGCGGGTTCCTCGACGCCCCCGTCAACCTCACGGCCGCCAACAGCAACCGGCTGTTGATGGGCTTGGCGGAACGGGCCGACCTGATCGTCGACTTCACCAATGTCCCGGTGGGCAACTACGTCCTGGGCAACGTCGGCCCCGACGAGCCATTCGGTGGCGGCGTCCCGGGCCTCGACTTCCCGGTGGCCGACCCCGACTCGACCGGCCAGATCATGCAGTTCCGGGTGGTCCCGGCGGTGGCTGCCGACCCGACCACCCCGGCCCAGTTCCTGGTGCTGCCGGCGATAACGCCGCTGCCACCGGCAACGGTCACCCGTCCGCTGGCGCTCCTCGAAGAGATGTCGGCGTTCTTCGCCGACGCTCCCGCCGAGACGTTGCTTGGCACGGTCGCCGGGGACCCCAACGTGGCTCCCGGAGTGTGGGCCAAGCGGCTCTGGGTGGAACCGGTCACCGAGAACCCCGCGGTTGGGGCGACCGAGGTATGGGAGTTCTACAACGCCACCGGAGACGGTCATCCGATGCACATCCACGAGGTGGCTTTCGAGGTGGTCAACCGTCAGGACATCTTCGTGAACGAGGACACCCAGGAGGTACAGGTGGTCCCCGGATCGGTGCCCCAACCGCCCGAGCCGTGGGAGACCGGCTTCAAGGACACCGTGATCGCCTACCCGGGGCAAGTGACCCGGGTCAGGGCGCAATTCAACACCCCGGGCCAGTTCGTCTGGCACTGCCACATCGTCGAGCACGAGGACAACGAGATGATGCGCCCCTTCCGGATCGGCCCCGTACAACCGGACCAGCCGAGCTAAGAGCGAATCGAAGGGCTACGTGGGGGCCGCCTTCGGGCGGCTCCCACTTCCGTCGGGATGTCCCTTAGCAGGGGACGTGCCCGACGTCGGATGCAATCTGAGCAGGACGGCCGCTGCCGTTCGCCCCGGTCGTCGTATCGGCCAGTCGGCCCCCGGCGTCGAACCCGGGATGGCGATTTCTGTGAACCTCGTGGACTTCGTGAACCTTTCACCCACCCGGAACAAAACAAACTCACTTCTCCATGCGAAAGATCACTACAACAGGCCCGCCCGGACGTTCACAAGGTCCACCACCGGCCGATCGCCGGTGGCCGGGCCGCCGGTGGCGATTTCTGGTCCGACCGCTGATACGAGTTTCACTAAGTAATCCTCTACTTGTTCCTATTTGAAAAACTCGGAGAGGAATCGAGCTGACTGGAGCCGGGCACTACCACGCTGGGACTGTGATTGGCGGCCTGGTCGGCCGGTAGCCTCCCCTCACAGAGGAGACCGACACATGGATGCACCACGATCACTCGACGACTACCCGCGGTCATGGACTCAGCTCAGGTCGCCGAAATGTTGAACCTCAACAACGTCAAACTGGTCCAGCGGATGGCACGGGAGGGACGTCTCCCGGTCCGGCGGCTGCTCGGTCGACGGAGGTACATGTTCTTGCGGGATGAGGTCGTCGAATGGCTGCCCTCCGATAAGACCAGGGTGACACCTTCGGAGTGAGTGGCTGCGACAGGGCGGTGTGCCTGGGCGTTGTTGTGTAGCTTCGACTGATGCGCTCTGATGGCTCAGAATCGGGTGGGATTGGGTGGTGGTTCATGGCTGCGGGTGGTCTCGTAACGATTCGAGCCGTGATCGAGTTGGCCGAGCCCGTGTACCACTCACCTGTCTCATTTGTTGACTATTCAGCGGTGGTATTGACCACGGTTGCGTGGCTCGTAGCCGGGTGGGCCGTCTTCCTGCTATCACGCCGACCTCCCCTACGAAGGGTATCGCTGCTTCTGCTTGCTGCTGCTGTGGGCCTGGTTGTCGAGGCGATTGGGAATCTCTTGGAGGACCTATTGGATGTTCCCTTTGGCGGAGACCTCTACGTTTGGGGCGGCATGGTCGGGGCTATCGGCCTGATGGTGGGGAGTCTTGTTGTGTTGACCGTCGGCCACCCGTTCAGGCGGTCGGGCTTGTTCCTGCTGGGCGTTCTCGCTGGTGGCGTGTTCCCCGACGAAGGGGGTCAGTTCCTGAGTGGAATCAGTCTCCTCGGACTGGGCTATTGGCTGATCCGGTACCAACCCGCACTCCAGGTGGAACCGCTTGAAACCAGCACATAGCCGAACATTCCGAGCCGCCCACCCTCAGGTATCCGGTCGCCGCACCCGCCGGCCAGCCGACTGTCAGAACCGGGCTGGCGATTTCTGTGGACCTCGTGGACTTCGTGAATGTTTGTCCACACCGTTAGGAGGCGCCGACAATGACCACAGTGGCACCGCTCACCGCCCCTCGGTTCGCGACAAGGAAAACTGGGGGAGAGGGTCGGCCGGTGGCGGTGGCGTTGTCCGTGTGGCTCTCATCAGAATTACTCTCTGGGCCGTATGCCGAGGGGGGAGACCCTCTCCTCGTGTGGGAGCTATCTCACCGCACCAAAGGTCTTCCTCGGTGGGAAGCCCGTATAGGTCCGCGGTCGCCCTCTGCACTCACCGTTCCGGTCGCCCAGTCGTCGTGCAATGAGGCGTACACGCCAGCGGCGGCGAGGAGATCATGGTGCCGGCCACGCTCAACCAACAGCCCCCGGTCGAACACCAGCACTTCGTCGGCTGCTTCTGCGGTGGCGAGTCGGTGGGCAATGGTGATGGCCGTCCTTCCCTGTGTGAGGCGTTCCATTGCCCGGCGTAGCTGCACATCGAGCGCCGGATCGACGGCCGACGTCGCTTCGTCGAGCACGAGAACGTCCGGCACGGAAATCCACGCCCGCACCAGCGCTACCAGTTGCCGCTCGCCGGCCGAGAGGTCCCCGCCCCGTTCGCCAACAGATGAGCCGAGGCCGTTCGGGAGTCGTTCGAGCCAACCATCGAGCCCGAGCTCGACGAAGGCCGTGCGGATCTCGCGTTCGGTCGCATCCGGCTTCCCGTACCGGATGTTTTCCGCCACGGTTCCCTCGAATAGGAAGCCTTCCTGCGGCACGAACGCCACCCGGAGCCGGAGCGAGGCGAACGTGATGCGATTGAGTGCGATGCCCCCGATCTCGATGGATCCGGCCGTCGGTTCGAGCAAGCGCACGGCCAGCTTGGCGAAGGTCGTCTTACCGGATCCGGTCTCGCCGACGACGGCCACCCGCGCTCCCGCCTCGACCCGGGCGCTCACCTCGCGGAGAACCTCGGGGCCGTCGCCGTATCGAAAGGCGACGTCCGTGAAGCGCACGTCGAGTGCTCCGGACGGCAACGGTATCCCATCGACGGGATCAGGAATCTCGACGTCCGCATGGATCTCACCGAGGATTCGTCGCATCCCTGAGGCTGCAGATTGGGCGGTCTCCAGCACCTCGACCATCATTTGCACCGGTTCGGTCAAAAGGTTGACCAGGAAGAGAAACGCGAGCAGCCGACCGGGTGTCGTCCCGATCGCCAGGCCGGCTGCCACCACTCCGGCCATCAAGATGCCCGCGAACAGCTCGGCTGAGCTGAACAGGATGTTGCCGAATCGCATCGTCTTGTACTCCGACTGGAATCGATCCTCGAGCGCCTGGGCCACTCTGTTCTGTGTGGCTCGTTCGACTCCATAGGCGCGGACGACCGGAATGGCTGAGATCGCTTCGGACAGCACCGCCAGGCTGTTGGCAACCCGGTGACGGACCCGGTCGTAGCTGCGCTGGAGAATGCGCTGGAACCAGATCATGAGGACCGCGTAGAGGATGATCCCGACCGTCACGAGCAGTGCTATCCGCCACTCGTAGACGTACATTGCTCCCAACGCCAGGAAGACCTGGGACCCGGAGGTGAGCAGCCCGACCCCACCCCAATCCATGAAGTCCTGGAGGGTTGCGATGTCGGTGGTTACCCGTGAGACGAGGGATCCACGGCGCTCGGCATCGACATGGAGGACCGATCGACGCATGAGGTGGGCGAAGGTCATCTGGCGGAGGTCGGAGAGGCCGGTCGAAGAGGCCTTCACCAAGCGTATCAGCGCGGCGCGCCCAACCCAGGTTCCGAGAATGAGAGCGGCGGCCGCGACAACCAACTTGGTTCCAACGCTGGTGAGGTCGATCTGGTTGGGCTGCAGCAGCTCGTCGTCGACGATCTGCTGCATAGCGATTGGGACGATGATCTGAATGGCCGTCCCGGCCGCGGCCATCAGTACCGTGAGTCCGAGTCCGCGCCGGAGGACGGGCGCTTCTTTGAGGGCCTTCCGCAGGACCCTGAGGTTTCGTTCGTCTTTCACGATCCGCCTCCTTGGTCGGTCGACGCACGTCGGCCGTCATCGGTCGCGACGCGCCGTGCATCCTCCTCGTAGGCTCTGACCAACGCGGCATATCCGGGAGACCTGCTGAGGAGCTGCTCGTGGGTTCCGTGGTCGGAGACGGTCTTCTCGTCCACGAACATGACCTCATCGGCGAGGCGAATCGTTGCAGGGCGATAGGCGACCATGATGATCGTGGAAGGTAGGTCGGCCTTCTTCAGGGAGCGCAGGATTTCGGCCTCAACCGAAGGGTCGACTGCGGAAGTTGCGTCGTCGAGGATCATGAGTCGGGGTTGCCGGATCAACGCCCGGGCCAGGGCAATGCGTTGACGCTGCCCTCCCGAGAGTGAGGTACCGCGCTCGCCGAGGCGTGTTGCATATCCGTTGGGCAACTCTGAGACGAACAGGTCTGCTCCGGCCAGGCGGGTGGCTGAGGTGACTTCGTCGTCCGTGAACTCGTCTCCGAGTGTGATGTTGCCGGTGACGGTGTCGTCGAAGAGAAACGCTTCCTGCGACACGTAACCTACTTCGCGCGGCAGTTCGGACCGAGCGAAGGACCGCACATCCCGGCCGTCGATGTGGATAGCCCCGTCGTCAGGGTCCCACAGTCTCGCCAGGAGCAGGGCAAGCGTTGACTTGCCGGAGGCGGTCGGCCCGACGACGGCCAGCGTGGTGCCGGCCGCCAGGTCCATCTCTACGCCAACCAGTACGGGTTCTTCCGGCCGGTATTCGAATTTGACGCCGTGTCCGTCGACTGAGGCCGCCCGGCCGCTTCCCCGGGCGGAGTGGGTTCCGTAGTCCATGAACTGGTCGGCTTCGAAGACGCTCTGGACGCGTTGCCAGCCGGCGATGCTGGCAGAAAGATCGAATAGGACGAAGCCGACCAACTGGACGGGGAAGGCGAGCAATGAGAGCAAGTAGGTGACGGTGACGAGGTCGCCTGCCGTGATGGCGCCGGTACGAATGCGTGAAGCGCCCGCGTAGATAAGCACCAGAATCAAGGCGGGGGGAAGCGCCCTGATGATTGCTTGATAAGACACCCATCGAGAGTTCACATGGATGATGCCGTCGCGTACACCGTCGGATGCAACGCCGAACCGTTCCGACACCTTCTGTTCACGGCCGAGTGATTTGACGGTGAGCGCTCCATCGAATGCCTCGTGGGCGAGCGACCACAAGCGCCCGCGCTGTACCTGGACTTCTTCCCACAGGGGATAAACGGTCCAGGCGCCCCTGACGTCGACGGCGACGATGACGACAAGGCCGACCAGCGACCAGAAGCCGAGCTGCAGGTCGATCGATGCGACCATCGCCAAAGAACCAAACAAAAGCAGCATCACTCCGATCGCGTAGGGAAGCGGCGCGAGCACGCCGGTTCCGCGATCGGTGTCCGAATCGGCGACTGCGAGCAGGTCGCCGATCGATTGCTTCGAGAACCAGGCCAGCTCGAGGTCGAGTTGGTGATCCAGCAGCCGGTTCCGAACATCCTGGCGGGTCCGAAACTGGAGCCAACCGGCGGCTGTGCGGCGCAGCACGATTCCGGATGCTTTCCATAAGGAAACGCCGATGAGGGCTATGACGGCTGACCAAACCTTCTCACGAAAGTCCGCGCCGCCGGCGAGCACCGGGATTATGACCTGATCGGTGAGCCATCCCGCCACCTGGGCGGAGGCGACGATGGCCGCGGCGTACAGGGCCGCGCCGAACACCGCGAGCCCGAATGCCCATGGGTGTGTCCTTACAAAGCGCGCGATCAGACGAAGGCCGTCACGCAGCACGCTCCAGGGAGATGGAAGGGTTGTCGGATTCGCCATCAATGGGAAAGCCTAGGACGACACCGGGCAGGCGGGTCCGAGTCAACGGGCGGCCGGAACGTCATGGTGCATCGACACCGCACTGATGACCCGGCCGGGGAGTCCACCGGGTGTGATCCCAACCGTCCCAACAATCCCAGGAGCGCCCCGACCTGTGACGGCCGGGGCTCTTCGGGTGACCCTGTGCGGCCGGGTGTTGACCTTGGCCATGAACCTCTCACACGCCTCGCCCAGCTCGCCCCAGGACCCGCAGCCGTCACGCAGGTTCGCATCGGTGGAGACGAGTCGGCTTTGGCCATCCGCACCGTTGCTTCCAATCCGCCCTTGGACTCGGGATCCGCCGGAACGCAGGTGGCGATCGTGACTCCGTAGTGGTGTCCAGCGGCGACGATCAACGGATGCCGCACCGCGATCCCCGCCACGTGTCGTCGAGGTGGTCTCCCCGCCGGCAGAGCAGGTCGCCGACGCGGTGGCCATCTTCACTCGCAACCGGACTCAAATCGATGAAGAGCTCCTGGCAGCCGGCCGGAAGCTGAAGGTGGTGGGTCGTCTCGGGGTCGGACTCGATAACATCGACATGGAGGCATGCTCCGTGGCAAAAGTGGTCGTCGTTCCCGCCGTCGGCGGTAATGCGGTGTCGGTAGCCGAGTACGTGATCGGAGCCATGCTCATACTGGTGCGCGGTGTGTTCACAATGACCGGATCGATGATCGCGGGGGAGTGGCCCCGGCAAGGCCATGCTTTGGTCGAGAGCTCAAGGGAATGACGCTCGGGTTGGTTGGGTTCGGTTCGATCGCCCGTCAGGTTGCGGCGCGGGCGGCGGCGTTCGAGATGAGAATCGTCGCCCACGACCCTCTCATTCCGTCCGACTCCCGGGCCTGGCAGACGGTCGAGCGGGTCGAGCTCGATGAACTCCTCGCTTTGGCCGATGTTGTCAGCCTGCACACCTCTCTCACCGAACAGACGGCGAACCTCATCGATTCGTCTGCTCTCGAGAAGATGAGGTCGAGTGCGGTCCTGATCAACACCTCGCAGGGTGGGCTGTGGACGAGGCGGCTCTGGCTGGTGCGCTCCGCAACGGAATCATCGGTGGGGGGCTCTCGATGTCTTC
>JAHEDM010000099.1 GCA_024641205.1 Actinomycetes bacterium | reverse complement strand
GCTGGGGACCGTTCGGTGCCAAGGGATTCGCCGAACTGCCTGCCATCAGTTCGACTCCGGCCGTTGTCGCTGCTCTGCGGGCGGCCACCGGGAGAGCGCTCAACAGAGTGCCCGTCCGCCCCGAGGACATTGCCCTCTCCGGGGGACCGGTTGATCAGGCGGCAACCCTGCCGCGCTCCTAGCCCCCGATGAGCCGCCGGGAGGCGAGGTTGTGGTCCTCCAGAAGAGTCTCCAGTTCGAGCGCGACGGGCCGGCCGTCGCGGATGACTGCCGACCCGTGCACATACGTGTGCCGGGCAGGCACGGGAGTGCACAACAACAGGGCCGCGACCGGGTCGTGCAGGGCGCCGGCAAATTCGATCCGATCGAGATCGAACGTCGCGAAGTCGGCAGCCTTTCCCGGTTCGAGGGATCCGATGTCGTCGCGTCCCAGCACGGCCGCGCCGCCCACCGTCGCCAGCTCCAGAGCCGTCCTGGCGCTCATCTGGCTCTGCTCTTCGGCATGGATCAAACCGGGCGAGGCTGCCACCCGTGCCAGCAGCATGGCCTGGCGGGCTTCGCCGAGTAGATGGCCTCCGTCGTTGCTGGCCGACCCGTCGACGCCGAGCCCGGTCGCCACACCGGCTGCGAGATAGGCGGAAATCGGTGCAATCCCCGAGCCGAGCCGCATGTTGGAGGACGGGCAGTGGGCAACACCGCTCCTGGTCCTGGCCATCCACTCGACGCCGCCCCGGCCTGGGTGGACGGCGTGAGCAAACCAAACGTCACTGCCTGCCCAATCCAGGTCCTCGGCGTATTGCAGGGGAGCGGCACCGAACTGGCTGAGGCAGAAGGCCTCCTCGTCTTTTGTCTCGGCCAGATGCGTATGCAGCCGAACGCCGTGGCGCCGCGCCAGGGCGGCACTCTCGCGCATCACCTCGGGAGTCACCGAAAAGGGCGAACAAGGAGCCAGCACGATCCGCGTGAGTGCTCCCGGCGCCGGGTCATGGTGCGTGCTGATGAGGCGCTCAGACTCCGTGAGGATTGCGTCGGCAGTTTCGACAACAGAATCGGGTGGCAGCCCGCCTTCGCTCTCCCCGAGACTCATCGACCCGTGCGAGGCGTGGAAACGCATTCCTACTTCACGGGCCGGCTCGATTGCATCTTCGAGTCTCGAACCGTTCGGGAAGAGGTAGAGATGATCGGAGGACGTAGTACATCCCGACATCGCCAGTTCGACCAACGCCGTTTTGGTCGATACCCGGATGTCGTCTGGTGTCAGGCGAGCCCAGATTGGATACAACGTCTGCAGCCACTCAAATAGGGGAGCGTTCTGGGCGATCGCCCTGGTCAAGGTCTGATAGAAGTGGTGGTGCGTATTGACCAATCCGGGAACCACGATCTGACCGCCGAGATCCAAGATCTCATCGGCGGAGCCGGGCAATGACCCGGAGGGGCCGACCTGTTCGATCCAACCATCGCGAGCGAAGAACCCACCGCCTGCTATCTCTGCCCGGCGGTCGTCCATCGTCACCAACATCGTCGCATTCTTGGCCAGGAGGGTGGTCACCGGAGTCCTCCGTTTCTCGCTCCTACCGAGAACTTAGTGCGCAGGCACCCGGGACAGAACGATAGGGCGGGCTTTTGGTCCTTGCCAAAGGACCATTGCCTCTGCGCGCAACCCGTCTCGCGCCATAGAGTTGTGGGAACATCGCTGCCAGGAAGTGGGAATGGAAGCATTCATCCGAGGTCTACCCAAGGCCGAACTCCACGTGCATATCGAGGGAACCCTCGAACCGGAGATGATGGTCGAGATGGCTCGGCGCAATCAGGTGGCTGTACGGTTCGCATCGGTCGAGGATGTGAGGGCTGCCTATGAATTCACCGATCTGCAGTCGTTTCTCGATATCTACTACGAGGGCGCGGGAGTCCTGCGCACGGAACAGGACTTCTTCGACCTGACCTACGCCTATCTGGAGAGGGCCGCACGCGACCGTGTCCGGCGCGCCGAGATCTTCTTCGATCCGCAGACCCACACCGAGCGGGGGGTGGCTTTTGAGACGGTCATTACCGGTATCCATCGGGCTCTTGAATTGGGCCGGGACGAGTTAGGGATTTCGAGCGGGTTGATCATGTGTTTCCTGCGCCACCTGAGTGCTGAGTCTGCGCATGAGACACTCGAACAAGCTCTGCCCTTCGTGGAGCTGTTGTTGGGGGTCGGCCTGGATTCATCCGAGATCGGCAACCCCCCCGAGAAATTCGATGCGGTGTTCGCCCAAGCCAGACGGGCCGGGCTGCTGGTGGTCGCTCACGCGGGAGAAGAAGGACCGCCTCAGTACGTCTGGGCCGCCCTCGACGTCCTCCACGCCCGCCGGATTGATCATGGTGTCCGCTCGGAAGACGATGCCGACTTGTTGCAGCGGCTCAGCGACGAACACATCCCGCTCACCATGTGCCCGCTGTCCAACATCAAGCTCCGGGTTTTCCCAACAATGGCCGACCACAATCTGAAAAGGCTGCTGGACCGCGGCCTGCTGGTGACGATCAACTCGGACGACCCTGCCTACTTCGGTGGCTACGTCGCCGACAACTATCTGGCGGTAACGAAGGCGTTGGGGCTCGAGCGCGCCGATCTGGTGAAACTGGCAACTAATTCGTTCAATGCGGCCTTTTTGCGCGTCGAGGATCGTCGGGCCTTCCTCGACGAACTCAACCGATACGTGGTGGCGTTCGAGTAGGAGCTTTGGTCGACCAACCAACTTCACAGGAGCTTCACAATTGCCCCGGCCGACCCTTCACAATCCCGTGGTTACCTGATCATGACCGAACTCCCTCCCGAGTGAGGCACGGATCTCGATTCGTGCCTCACTTCGGTTTCGGTACTCTGGCCTCCCGCACTGGAGACAAATGTGTTCAAACCGCATGATGTTCGTCCACTCTTTCCCGCCCTCGAACGTCTTCAGCATGGCGAGCCGGTTGTGTACCTGGACGGACCGGGAGGAACGCAGACACCCAGAACCGTGAGTGCCGCCATGGCACGCGTACTAGATCGCGGGATCAGCAACCTGGGTGGGAGCTTCGCGACGAGCCGCGACGCGGATGAGATCACAGGTGCCGCGCGACGTGCCATCGCCGATCTGATCAACGCAACACCGGCGGAGATCGCGTTCGGGCAAAACATGACCAGTCTCACCTTTGCGGTCAGCCGCGCTCTGTCTCGCACCTGGCAACCCGGTGATGAGATTGTGGTCACCCGGCTCGACCACGACGCCAATATCACTCCCTGGGTGATGGCCGCAGAAGAACGGGAGGTTACCGTCCGGTGGCTGGACTTCCTTCCCGAACATGGGCACGACCTCGATTATGCGGCCCTCGATGGACTGTTGACCGACAAGACCCGACTGGTTGCCGTGACGCATGCCTCCAACGCGGTCGGTACGGTCGTTGATGTGCCGAGGGTGGTTGAGGCATCCCATGCAGTCGGCGCCCGGGTCTTCGTCGATGCCGTGCACTACACCCCGCATAGGTTGGTGGACGTCGAAGCCATCGATTGCGACTTTCTCGTTGCCTCCGCCTACAAATTCTTCGGGCCCCATACCGGATTCCTATATGGCCGGCACGAGCTGCTGGCCGAGCTCGAGGCATACAAGGTCCGCCCTGCACCCGCAGAGCCTCCCGGGAAATGGGAAACCGGAACCCAGAGTTTCGAGAGTTTGGCGGGAGTGAGCGCAGCGGTCGAATACCTGGCTTCGCTTGGTTCTCCCAGCACAGGCGAGGCGTCCCGTCGAGTCGCCATTCGGTCGGGTATGGAGGCCATCGAGATACACGAGCGCCGGTTGACCGATGCGTTTCTTTCTGCGGCTCTAAGCATCGGCGGCGTCACCGTGTACGGCCCAACCATGTCCGGCGCCAACCGGACACCGACGTTCGCAGTGGACGTTGCCGGGCTGAATGCAGCAGAGGTCCAGCGAGCACTCGGCGAGCGGGGGATTTTTGTCTGGTCCGGGCATTATTACGCCGTGGAAGTCATGCGACGGCTGGGAGTCCTGGAGTCGGGCGGTCTGGTGAGGATCGGATTCGTGCACTACAACACATCTGAAGAGCTCGCCCGGGTGGTCAACGCGCTGGACGAACTATCGCAATCAGGAACTTAGGCGCGTTCTTTTCCGATCAGGACACGTTCTCTGGTCACAATCGAGGGGAGTCCGCGCAATCGCCGGACCGCTGCGTCCCGTCCCAAGTGAAGGGCCTCGATCAGGCTGCGTCGCTGCCGTTCGTGCTTTCCTCTTTTGGGCTCTTGCATATCGCTGGGTCTCCTGGGCGCTTCTCTTCAATGTCGGCCTGCAACCCACCCGATCTGGAGGATGGTTGTCATCGGACACGAAAGGACTAGTTCGTTTTGAAATCGTTCATTGCTACCAGTGGATCGGACGGTGTGAGGACACCGTGAGATGACGGTCGAGAATGCTCCACACGTCAGGCCTGGCCAGCTTATTCCGCAGTGAGGCGAGGGTCCTGACGAAGGTTGGGACGGCCCCCGCCGGATCCATGGGGTTGGGCCGCATGACCTCGAGCACCATGGGGGAGGGTCGCAACACCAGGATGTCGGAGTCGGGCCAAGCGGCCTCTATGGCCTGCAACTCGTCGGCGAGAGCGGTCCGTCCCACCCGATCGAAGACCCCCTCGTAGAAACGCGCCCCTTCCCGCGCTTCGTCTGCAGCCATCGGAGCCAGCACGAGCACCAGATCGAGCGGTTGGGTGTTCCCAAGGAGAAGGTCAGCGTGGGTGCCGGAGACCACACCACCATCGACGTAGTACCGACCGTCGATCTCGTAAGGGCTGAATATGACCGGCACCGCCGAGGACGCGGCGACCGCGTCCTTGAGCGCGACGTCGGGCCCGTTCTCAGTTCCGAAGGCAACTCGGGAACCGCTGGCGATGTCGAACGCAACAATGACGGTGGCGCGTTCCGGCCAGCTTGCGGAAATTTCACCGGTCTGTTCTTCCACCCAATCAGCGATCCCGCCGGCATGGTGAAGGGCAGGAGTGCCGAGCAACACCGTCACCCCGGGCTTTCGCAAACTGGGGATTAGGCCGCGCCTGACCCAACGCACTATCCCGGCCGGACGCTGTCGCTGGTAGATCTGCTTGTTGATGCGCTCGGCTACCTGCTCGCGACCTTCATGCGGCCTGACGATCGAGTCGATGCTGAGCTCCCCGGCCCGAACGGTCGATGCCACAAAGGAACCGGCGGACGTTCCCACGATGACCTCAGCATCGTTGGGGTCCCATCCGGTCGCCATGTTTATGGCGAGGAGGGCGGCGAGGTGGTAGGAAGCTCCGGTGATTCCCCCACCGCCGAGTACAAGACCTACTCTGCTCACGGATCGTCAGGATACCGGCTCAACCTCGCTCTAGGGTTGCTCCATGCATATCCGACCGTCTCGTCATCCCGAAGATCTGAACGATCTTCGTCGCTTGTTCGAGCAATGCCGGTCGGCAGACGGACATGTGCCGATCGGTGAACACAAGTACCTCGACCTGATCGATGGCAACCCTGACACGTTGGGGTTCATCTTCGAGGTCGCAAACCATCTGATGGCCTATGTGCATCTCAGTTCGCAAGCGGTCGACGCCGATTGGGTGCTGGAAGCCGCGATCCATCCCGATTACCGGGACCCGGCGGTTATCAGGGGGGTGCTCCGTTCGGCCGTCGATCTGGCGATAGGCGTCGGCGCAGGCACCATCCGGCTGTGGACCTACCTTCCGGCGGTCACGCTACTGGTCGAAGAGTTCGGATTCCGCCAGGAGCGGCAACTCCTCCAGATGCGCATGCCGCTCCCTCCTCGGCAAACTCCGACCCCTCCCAAGGGCGTGCAGGTGACCTCCTTCAGGGTAGGAACCGACGAAGTAGCCTGGATCGCTCTCAATAACCGGGCCTTCGCCGGGCATCCAGAGAACGGATCCTGGACCCGCACCATTTTGGCCGATCGCATCCGTCAGGATTGGTTCGACCCCGACGGCGTCCTGATGGCCTGGCAGGGGAGTGAACTGGTCGGGTTCTGCTGGACCAAGCTTCATCGCGAGTCCATCGGTGAGATCTACGTGATTGCCATCGACCCGGATCATCAAGGAAGGTCGTTGGGTACGTGGCTCACGCTAGAAGGGCTTTGGTATCTGTCTCGACGCAGGCAGGCAACTACCGCCATGCTCTACGTGGACGCCGCCAACCGGTCGGCCGTCGGCATGTACGAGCGCCTCGGATTCGGCTTGGACCACGTCGATAGGTCGTTCACTCTGGACGCCGGAGTCGGTCAGGGTGAGATGGGAGAGCCGAATACCCGCGAGCACGATGGGCAGGCTTGATCTGCCTCGCGGGTAGGCGCCTGACACCAAGGGCAGGGAAGATCGCCGGTCTCGAGGTACTCCTCAGACCAGCCGCTGCCGTCGAAGACAAAGGGGCTGGTCTGGGAGCGAAGATGCCTGACGGCGTAGACCGCCAGAGCGGTGATGATCGACGCCGTGGTAACTAATTCCAACACGGAAGTCCTCCAGCTCGTCCGTGCGCGCACATTAGAGGGGCTCGCGCGGATAGTGGTGGATTTCCCGGCCTCAGCGCGTAAGCACTCTCCGGAGCTCGTCGACCATGTAGGTCAGGTTGTCGAGGCGCCCGTCGCGAGTCTCCGCTTCCTGCAGCAGAATCATGCCGGCGTGATACGCGATCCAGGCGTCCAAGTCGGCTTCTGACAACGCTGCGCCGTAGCCCTCAGCCAGGGCGGCGGCCGCCCCGGGACCGGCCTGCAGCCGGAGCAGCCAGGTCGCCAAACTGAAGTCCCATTCCGGTGGCGCAAGTGTTGCCCACTCCCAATCAATCAGGGTCACCTTCCCGGATTCGTCGACGAGAAAACTCTCTGGACGAGGATTGGTATGGGCAGCCCGTGGCTCGCCACAGGGTGGCGGGTCGGTGGTGAGCGCCTTTTGTAGCAGCTCGGGCGGGATTTGCAGCTTGCGGCGGTATCGCCCGAGCCTTTCGAAGGTCGATCGGAAATCGGAAGCCAGCCATTCGGCGTCCATCCCACCGGAAAGGTTCGAGAGGGCCTCCTGGTCGGCCAGGTGCACCGCATGGAGGATTTGGCCTGCCCGGCGGGCGGCTCCCGGGCTCTCGGGCAGACTGGCGAGAGACCACGTCCCCGGGTCGTCGAACCTGACCCAGCTGATGTCTTCCACCGAACCGCGATCGACGACTTGAGGGACGCCTTCGATGCCCGCCAAGGCAGCCAGGGCGCGCCGTTCGCGTCGCTCATGTGTAGGTGAGGAGTACACCTTGATCAGGGAGACGTTTCCACCCTCTGGCCAGATCCGAAACACGCGGTTCGTGCCGCGAGTTATCTCCTGGACTTTGCCGCCTCCTGCGAGTTGTTTTGCGATGTCGACAGGTTGCATTACGGCCCCCGGGATTACTAAATGGTCGTATCGTTGGTATTCGGCTTCAGTACGCTACCTGCAAAGACTACGGGAGACAGTCATCGTGTCCATAGAAATCGTATTCCCCGATGGTTCCCATCAGACTTTTCCTGAGGGATCCACCGGGCTCCACGTTGCCGAGAGTATCGGGTCGAGGCTCGCCAAAGCAGCGGTTGCCGTCAAGCTCGACGGTGCGTGGTTCGATCTCACAACCCCGCTCCCAGGAGGCGGGAAGCTCGAGATCGTCACCGACCAGAGTGAGGAAGGTCGACATGTGCTGCGGCATTCCTCTGCCCACGTCCTTGCCCAAGCAGTGCTGAAGTTATTCGAGGGGGCTTCGTTTGCGATCGGTCCTCCGATCGAGGACGGTTTCTACTACGACTTCGACATAGGGAGGCCGTTCACCCTCGAGGATCTCGAGCGGATTGAGGAGGAGATGGCGGACATCATCGCGGCCGACCAGCCCTTCGTCCGCCGCGAGATGTCGAAAGCCGAAGCCCTGAAGGTTTTCGCCGATCAGCCCTTCAAACGAGAGATCATCGAGTCGGTAGACGAAAGCGAAGTCGAC
>JAHEDM010000098.1 GCA_024641205.1 Actinomycetes bacterium | reverse complement strand
GCCCCGCCCAACCTCGGCAACCTGGCGGGTACACAACCCCAGCTGTGCGTCCTCGACGTTTGATTCGACAAAGGCGTACGAAGCTTCGGTGGCGCCAAGCAAGGCGGTCAAGGCCCTATCAAGCGCGTCTTCGTCGCTGGACCGCAACAGCGCATGGGCACACTCGGCCAGAGCTCGCTCATAGCGAACCAGCTCGTCCTTCGAGCGCAGCAGGGACGCCAGATCGGCTCTGTCGCGGCTGCGGGTGATGGCGCTTCCGAGGGTGTTCGCCACCAGCTCGAGGAAGGCGGTGTCATCACTCGTGAAGCGGCGAATAGCTCGGGAGTGGGCCCCGAGTACCCCGTACCGAGCTCCTGAAGTGCGAATGGCAACGCTCATGCCGCTCTTCACGCCGTGGTCGATGAGGAGCTCAGGCCCGGTGAATCGAGTCTCTGCGGCAAGATCCTCGACGATCACGGGGCGGTCGACCGAAAGTGTGTACCCGGCTTGGGAATGAACCCCCGTTCCGATCTGGCAGGTACCGATCAATCCCTTGTCCCAACCCACGCCGGCCCGCAGGAGCAGAAGGTCGCCGTCGAGGTTCAGCTCGAGCACCTTCGCCATCTCGACGTGCAATACCTCCTGGATGGAAGCAACCGCCATGTCCATCAGCGTCTGCAGATCCGCCTCCTCGAGAGCCGCCTGGCTGAGGCGCAAGACGGCGTCCTGCTGGCGCAGCCGGAACTGCAGTTCCTGCTGGGCAGACTCACCTTCCCTGCCCTCCCGATCGCACACATGCGAGCCGGGGATCAAAGGGTCTGTTCTCGTGCCAATGACCGCCACGAAACCTCCACTCAGGCTCTCCCAGCCCGTCATTGAATCGGCCGCGGCGCTTCGACACTTGAGCCGTGGTGCCCGACCGGAAAACCGGGTCGGACTACCGGTCGGTTCAGATGTCGTAATACATGTAGAACTCGTAGGGGTGGGGACGAAGCCGCATAGCATCCACCTCTGAGCCTCGTTTGTAGTCGAGCCATGCCTCGATCAAGTCGGGCGTGAACACGTCACCCTTCAACAGAAAGTCGTGGTCGGCCTCGAGCGCATCGAGTGCTTCTTCGAGACTCCCCGGCACAGAAGGCAGGTTCTTCAATTCTTCGGGGGGCAAATCGTAGATGTCCTTGTCGACCGGAGGAGGTGGCTCGATCTGATTCTCGACCCCGTCGAGCCCGGCCATCAGCATGGCGGAGAAGGCCAGGTAGGCATTGGCCGCCGGGTCGGGACATCGGAATTCAAGCCGCTTCAATGCAGGCTTCTGTGAATACAGAGGTATGCGGATGGCCGCCGACCGGTTGCGCTGGCTGTACACCAGATTGACCGGAGCTTCATAGCCCGGCACCAACCGCCGATAGGAATTGGTGGTCGGGGCGGCGAAGGCCAGCACCGCCCGGGCATGCTTGAGCAGGCCGCCGATATACCAGCGAGCCATGTCGGAAAGACCTGCATAGCCTGTCTCGTCGTAAAAGAGCGGCACCCCGTCTTTCCACAGACTCTGGTGAGTGTGCATGCCGGATCCATTGTCCTCGAAGATTGGTTTCGGCATGAAGGTGACGGTCTTGCCGTACTGCCAGGCGACATTCTTCACGATGTACTTGAACAAGGTCACGTTATCCGCCTGGCGGAGCAGGGTTGTGTAACGGATGTCGATCTCGGCCTGCCCGGCGGTGCCGACCTCATGGTGGTGAACCTCAACCTCGATCCCGGAGGCGGCGAGCACCGCAGACATCTCCGAGCGGAGGTCTTGGAAGTGATCAGTAGGCGGAACGGGGAAGTACCCCTCTTTGTACCGGGGCTTGTAGGCGAGGTTCTTTCCATCCTCTTTTGCACCGCTGTTCCACGCGCCTTCAATCGAATTCACTTCGTAGAACGCTGAGTACTGATTCTGCGCAAAACGGGCTGAGTCGAAGATGTAGAACTCGGCCTCAGGCCCCCAGTAGGAAAGATCGGCCAACCCGGTCCCAATCAGATACTGCTCGGCTTTCTTCGCAACGTAACGTGGGTCACGGCTGTACGGCTCGTGTGAGATCGGGTCATGCACGAAGCAGTAGAGCAGCAATGTCTTGCGCTCCATGAAGGGGTCAATGAGGGCGGTATCCGGGTCGGGCTTGAGGATCATGTCCGATTCTTGAATCTCCTGAAAACCCCGAATGGAAGACCCATCGAAGCCGAATCCTTCTTCGAAGGAGTCGATGTCGAATTGGTCGGCCGGGATCGTGAAGTGCTGCACTTGCCCGGGCAGGTCGGCAAACCGGAGGTCGATGAACTCAACACCTTCGCTGAGCATCGCCATCACATCGGCCGGAGTCTTCGGCATGGGTAGTCCTCTCTCGCTTTTTGGCTCCGTGGTTTGTACCTGATCGCAATTACTGGACGGTTGCCGGAGTGTGAACGCTGTGTTTCGGCGTGCTTTCCGTTAGGTCGAGGCCGCCCTCCTCCGCTACCTTTGCCGTTGAAAACCGCAAGGAGTCACCGAGGATGGACAAACAAGCTGAATACGTGCTTCGTACCGTGGAGGAACGCGGGATCCGTTTCGTCAGGTTGTGGTTTACCGATGTGCAGGGATTCCTCAAGTCGGTATCGATCAGCCCGGCCGAACTCGAGGTTGCCTTTGAGGAGGGCATGACCTTCGATGGATCGGCGATCGACGGGTATGCCCGCATTCAGGAAGCCGACATGATCGCCCGCCCCGACCCGGCCACCTTTCAAATCCTCCCCTGGCGGCCTGCCACCCAGGTGGCCAGCATGTTCTGCGACATCCTCACCACCGACGGGGAGCCATTCGAGGGCGACCCCCGCTGGGTGCTGAAACGAAACCTGCGCAAAGCTGCCGACCTCGGCTACGGATTCTACGTTGCACCCGAACTCGAATACTTCTATTTCGAGGACACGTCACCGGAACCCAAGGTGCTCGACCGGGGTGGCTACTTCGACCTGACCCCGCTGGATGTGGCCCAGGAATACCGAAGAACCACCATCAACGCCTTGGAGCAACTGGGGATCCCGGTTGAGTATTCGCATCACGAGGTCTCGCCGAGCCAGCACGAGATCGATCTGCGCTACACCGACGCCTTGACCATGGCCGACAACGTGATGACCTTCCGGCTCACGGTAAAGGAAATCGCGCTCGAACACGGGATCTACGCGACGTTCATGCCCAAACCGCTCGAGCAGCATGATGGCAGCGGCTTTCACATGCATCTCTCTCTGTTTGAGGGTGACGAAAACGCCTTCTACGACTCAGGGACCGAGAACCGGCTGTCGAAAGTCGCAGAGAAATTCATCGCCGGATTGGTGACCCACGCCCGGGAGATCACCGCCGTCACCAACCAGTGGGTGAATTCGTACAAACGATTAGTCCCCGGGTTCGAGGCGCCCGTGTACGTGTTCTGGGCCCGCAACAACCAGTCCGCCCTGGTGCGGATTCCCACGGTCAAAGCGGGCAAGCCCTCCAGCACGCGAATGGAGTACCGGTCGCCCGACTCGGCCTGCAATCCCTACCTGGCATTTTCCGTGCTGCTGGCTGCCGGTCTGCGCGGAATCGAGCAGGACTATGAGCTACCACCGGAAATGATGGGCAATGTATTCGACCTGACCTCGAGCGAGCGCGCCGCAGCAGGCATCCAACGACTTCCCGAAACGCTTTCGGAGGCTCTCGACCTCATGGAGAACTCAGAGTTGGTCGCCGAAGCGCTGGGAGAGCACGTATTCGACTGGTTCTTGCGCAACAAGCGCAAGGAATGGGAGCGCTACCAGCACCACGTTTCAAAGTTCGAACTCGAGGAATACCTACCGATTCTCTGATGCTGGTCGCCATCCACCCCCCTGAGCCCTCGAGCGCGTTGACCGAAGCTTTGCTGCTGGCCGGGATAGAGACGATCCCGGTGGCAGAACAGCCGCAGGCAGATGACTGGGCCGTGGCCGTGTTCGAACTCGCCGACGAGCCCGCCGCAGGCCTCAGAATGGCACGCAGAATGGTGGAAGACCTCGGTATTCATGTGCTGGTGGTCCTTGATCGCAGCCAAGCCGGCTTGTTGAAAGACGCCGGATTCGTGGCCGACTTTGCGATCGGTCCGCCGGATCCAATCGAGCTGAAGATGCGTCTGACCCGACTCGTCCGGGTCGAACCCACCGGCGAAGTCGTCCAGTTCAAAGACCTGGAACTAAACACGGCTACGTACCAGGCCACCGTGACAGGCAAACCGGTCGACCTCACCTATATGGAATATGAGTTACTGCGGTTCTTCATCGGAAACCAGGGCCGGGTGTGGAGCCGCGAGCAGCTGCTCTCGAAGGTCTGGGGCTACGACTACTTCGGCGGAGCACGCACCGTTGATGTGCACGTTCGGCGGCTTCGGTCGAAGCTGGGCGAGGAACGGGCCAGCTGGATCACAACCGTCCGCTCGGTCGGCTATCGGTTTGGGTGACCTCCTCCCGTTTTGGCGTCGCAGGTACACGCATGCCGTGTTTGTACGACGCTAAAAGCGTAGGGTCTTAGGAGCGACACGGAAGGAAAACCATGGCAGCTCCCGATGCCGTTGGCGCCTTGAAGAAGGTCTCGCTCTTCGCCAGCTTGGATGACCATCAGATAGACACAGTCGCCCGGGAAGCAAACGAACGCACCTTCTCCGATGGCGAGGTGATCGTGAAACAGGGCGACACCGGGGCAGCCGGGTTCTGGATCATCCTCAGCGGTAGCGTCGAAGTACGAAGAGGGCCGGTCACCCTGGCAACGCTCGGACCTGGCGAGTATTTCGGCGAGATGGCGCTGGTGTCGGACCACGCCACCCCACGGTCCGCCGATGTCATCGCGATGGACGAGGTCAGAGCGCTGCAACTCACCCGTTGGGATTTGCGGGGCCTGATCCTGGCTCATCCTGAGATCGCGCTGTCGATGCTGGCCGACCTGGCGGGGAGGATCCGCAAGGCCGATGAGGCGCTGGCGCGGCGCTAGCCGCCTGACGTGGCGCAGTCGGGCAGGTTGTCACATCCGATGGCGTGGAGGGTACCGCTCACATCGGCGACGAATACCACTCCAGTGCCGGGGGCCGGGGAGGTAACCGACCTTGCTCCCAGGTTGTACTTCCACAGTTCCTGACCGTCCCTATCGACTGCCCACAACCAACCGTCGTCACTGGTGAAGTACACGCCGCCGTTGACCACCACCGGCCACCGGGCCACACCGGGCAGGCCACCCAGCACGTCGTCCCCGGGGAACCTCCACAGAGTCTGCGAGGTAGTGAGGTCCCACGCTTCCAGGTACCTGCCGTTGCCGGTGTAGAGGATGTCGCCGTCCACCGCCGGAGACGACTCGACGGGAGCCGACAGGGTGATCGACGGAGCCGGACCACACGACCCGGCCCGGCGAGCATCGATGGTCAACCCGTCCCGCACCGGGATGTAGATGATCCCGTCCGAAATCACCGGCTCCGACATGATCGGCAACCCGCCCCCCGGATAGCACACCTCGCCGGTCCCCAACTCGGCGTCGATCTTCCACAACACCCCGGCCTCAGTTCCCACATACACAAACCCGTCCAAACCGACCGGAGCCACCGTCACCTTGCTCCCTGCCTCGAAAGGTACCTCCCAGGCAGGCACCTGCAGCTCACCCGCGTTGAGCGCCCAAACCTGTCCATCCTCGGTCCCAAAGAACACCCGATCGTCCATGATCAGCGGCGCTGCCGAGATCGGCGCCAACGGAGGATTCTCCAGAGCCGGGAACGGAACCGTAGGGGCAACCGCCTGGAACACATCCCGGGACCGGAACCGACCATCCAAAGACCCGAAGAACACCCGCATCTCGGTTTCGGTGGAGCCGGGACCCGCTCCCGGGGCGGTCACTTCTGCCACCATCGGCGCCCCCACCACCGGACCCCCGGTCTCGACGGTCCACAAGGCCGGTGGACCCGACGTCACTACCAGCCCATACAGGTTTCCGTCGTCCGACCCGAACACCACCGTCTCACCGAAAACGGCCGGTGACGACCGGATCTGGTCGGAAGCCTCAAACTGCCAGTAGAACCCATCCGCTGAGGGCAGGACCGGACGGGACGACACCCCCGGCAAACCCGCCGCCCCGATATCCGCCCGGAAACTCCACTGGGCTGCCACAAGATCGGTCTTGGCCGGGATGCCCAAATCGGTCTCCCAAGCTTCGCGTGGAACCGTCGTCGTGGTGACCGTTGGGGCGGTCGTCGTCGGAACCGCTGTGGTGGTGGTCGCCTCGTCCGGGCCGAACAGGTTGACGGCCAGAATGCCGCCGACCGCCAGGACTGCCGCGCCGCCCAAGCCTGCCGCCAGCAGCTGCCAGAGCGGACGCCGGGTAGGTCGCCTCCGCAGTCCTCCGGCCCGCCGTTGAGCCGGGCTGAGCAGCGTGTCGGCGGAACCAAAACCTGACGCCGCCAGTGACATCTCGAGGTCGCTTTCCAGCTGCGCGACCGCCGCTTCGTAGGCTTCATCGGCTACGTCGGGAGCGGCGAGGGCCGGGGCAATGGCCGGGAGCGCGCTCCATTCCTGCCGCCACGCCTCGGGAACGTGCTGGGCCATCTCCTTCACGGCTGCGATGACGGCCGCGCTGGCCGGCTTCTTCCAGAGATCCCCCGCCTGAATAGCCTCGGCACCGACCGCAGGCACCCCGAGTTGCACCGCCAGAGCAGCGGCCTCTTCCGCGGATCGCGAGTCCTTTTCATAGGTGGCCCGAGCCGTCAGAAGCCGCGCCGCGGTCAAATACCACTTGTTGTGGAGCAATTCATCGGTGAGCGTGAGGGCCTCATCCTGGGGCCACGGTACGCCGCGAGCACCGTCCAAAGTCATCTGCAATACCCGGATCTTCAGCCGCCAGCGCCAGCCATCGATGCCGGGTGGTGTCGCATCGATAGCGTCTTGTGCCTCTTCGGTAGCTTCCGCCAGCCTTCCCAGCCCATTGAGCGCCATGGCCCGCAGGTATCGCGCGGCGTTTTCCCAGCCCAGCCTTTTTTGGATGGCCACCGCCAACATATCGTCGGCCGCACCCAGAGCATCCTCGTAGCGGTGGATGAGCAGCATGCCTTCAGCGAAACTCATGTGAGGGATGTGGGTGATTGGCACCCCTGAGATTTCGGCATCTTTCACGGCACGCTGCCGGGCGGCCTCGCCTTCCGCGATCTGGCCGCGCAAGAAGAGCGTTCGCGACCATTGAGCCTCCCTATCGCTTCGCCACGACATCCCTCCCAACCGCTCGGCTTCGTCCGTCACTTCGGCAAACCGGACTTCGGCCTGGCGTGCCTGGCCGCGATCGAAAGCAATCCACGCTCCATTGACGTGTGCCCAATGGAGTTGCATGTCGGTTCCAACGCTGCGAACGATCTCCAGGCCCTTCTCGTACTCAGCGTCGGCTTCAATACCGAAACCAAGACGGTTGATGATTCGCGCATGGAGGGTCAGGAGGGAACCGTGCTTGGCAGGCTCCTCGATCGCCAGCGCTTCGTAAAGACCCGCGGCCGCGTACCGCTCGGCAACCTGGGACCGCTGGAGATCGAGTGCCACCGAAGCGGCATACCCCAGGGCATCGACCTTGCGAGAACCACTCATCAACAACGCCGCATGATCGGCGTCCTCGAGCGCCAGGTCCAACCACACAGCAGCCTGATAACACTGGGCGCGTGCCAGCCGAAGACGGCCCTCCAGTTGTGCATCCTCCGACCCGGATGCTTCGCAGGCTTCCAGGGCTCCTTGCACGATCGGCAACGTCTCACCAAAGGCGTGCCGGTCGGCCGAAGCGAGTGCGGCAGCCGACAGGAGCCGGAGAGCTTCATCCCACCTGGCGGCCGCCAGGTAGTAACCGCCTACAACGGCCGGCTCACGCTGGTCCAAACCGAGGGCCGTCTTGGCATCTGCCAATTCACCAAAAGCACGGGCGCGCCTGACCTCACCCATGCGATCGGCGATCCGCTCGGCCGCAGCCGCGTTCACAGACACAAACCCTTCAACCGATTCGCGGATCACACCGTCATCGGCCAGCGACTCACCAAGC
>JAHEDM010000097.1:5225-8053 GCA_024641205.1 Actinomycetes bacterium | reverse complement strand
CCGACGATGAATCCCAGGTCGCCGGCCGTACGGAAGAGGCCGACCGCCGAACCCTCCGCTCCCGGTGGCGCCAGGTCGCCGACCATGGTGGGAGGTGGAATCGACGCCAGCCCGGATGCCAGCCCGAAAACCCCGGACACCACCAGCAGCGAACCGTACGTATCGAAGAAACCGTAAACGGAGGTCGCCAGACCGGCCAGGATCAGGCCCCAGATGGCAACCGGTTTCCGCCCGATCCGGTCTACCAGCTGTCCACCCGGATTGACGATCAACAAGTTGGTGATGGCGGACACCGACAACACATCCCCAATCTGGGAGGGACTCAGCCCGACCACCTCACTGCCGAAGAGCGGAAAGAGCGTGATCCGGGCGCCTCCCCTCATAACAAAGAGGGCAAACCCCACGAACAAGATCACCCGAAAGGAAGGCATCTTCAAGATGTTGCCTGTGGCCCGGAACGATTCCCCAGCGGTCTTGCCCGACGGGGGCAGGTCGGTGATGAAGACGGTCACCAGAGCCGCCACCGCAAGTCCCAGGATGGAATACGCCCAGAACGGGGTCCTGAAATCTCCCATCTCGGCCAGGCGGCCGCCGATGAACGGTCCAATGGCAACTCCGGACAAGAGACCGGTCTGGTAGAGCGCCATCGTCCTGCCCAGCCGCTCTTTGGGTGACGTTTGCACCAGATACTGCGAGGCGGTCGTGGCAATAATGGCCGATCCCATCCCCTCAACGAAACGCGAGGCAAGCAGCACAACGTAGGAAGGAGCAAGGGCAGCGGTCACACTCGAAACGGTCAGAAGCAGAGCGCCCCCTACGGCTATACGCCTGGCCCCGTATCGGTCACCGGCCACCCCGCCCAGCATGCTGAACATCAGCCGGGCCAGGGCGAACCCGGTGATCAGGGCGCCTGCGGCCGTGTAACTCACCCCAAACTCGAGGGCGTACAGCGGAATGATCGGAGCGACCAGGCTCACGCCGGTCATGACAAAAGCAATCGCGACGGTCAGGGCCCAGGTTTGCCGTCCGAATCTGGTGTGAGTTTCTTTCACGAGGCCGCCAGTGTATGACTACCAAACGGCGATAGTGCCGGGCCGATCCTCGACGATATCACCAATGATGGCCGCCGCCCGAGTGTTCTCAGCCGTCAAAGCTTCAACCAGTTCGAGAGTCTTGGCGGCAGCGACGGAGATCAGCAACCCGCCACTGGTCTGGGCGTCGGCCAGGATGAGCCGATCGGCCGCGTCGAGGTCTCCAAAATCGGTGAACCGTTCAACGGCGATCAGGTTCCTTCCCGTCCCTCCGGGGACAACGCCCGCGTTGGCAAGTTGGCGTACCCCTTCGATGAGCGGCACCGACCGATGCTCGATGATGGCGCCCACTCCACTGGCAACCAGCATCTCCCCCAGGTGCCCGAACAGGCCAAAGCCGGTTACGTCGGTGGCGGCGTGCACGCCGACAACGGCCATGGCCCGGGCGGCTCCCGCGTTGAGCCCGGCCATCACTTCGATGGCTTCAGCGATGACGTTTGGCTCGGCCCGACCGTTCTTGATGGCAGTTGAAATGATGCCCGTACCGATAGGCTTGGTGAGAACCAGCCGATCGCCGGGACGGGCTCCACCGTTGGTGGTGAGCTGATCCGGTTCAACAAACCCGGTGACCGCAAACCCGTACTTCGGCTCGGGGTCGTCGATCGAGTGGCCACCGATCAGGAGACAGCCCGCTTCCTGCAGTTTGGCGACTCCACCAAGGATCACCTCGCCGAGCAGGTCGAAAGACAGCTTGTCACGGGGCCAGCCGATCAGCTGCAAAGCGGTGCTGGGCGTGCCGCCCATGGCGTAGATATCGGAAAGGGCATTGGCCGCGGCGATCCGACCCCAATCGCCCGGCTCGTCGACGACCGGTGTGAAATAGTCGACCGTTTGCACCATCAGGCGTCCGTCGGGCAGCCGTAGGACCCCGGCGTCGTCACCGGAGGAAAGGCCGACGACCAGGTCGGGGTGGAGCGTGGTTGGATGATTGTGCAAGGGGCGCAAGACCTGCGCCAGCTCGTCAGGGCCGAGCTTGCATGCTCAACCGCTGCCGTGGGAGAACTCGGTCAACTTCACTGCCACACCTGCACCTCCTTTCCGGTCGGCAGTCTGCCACATTCCCCGCATTCGAAAGCCGGTCATAGCGATGACTATCGATATGTGGGATGATCGGAACATGCAACCGGTAGTCGAATGCTGTGCCCCGCTCACGGAAGAACCGCTCGACAAGAGCCAGGCCACCCAATTGGCCGGATGGTTTCGGGTCCTGGGCGACCCCGCCCGACTGCGCCTGCTCAGCGTTATCGCCAGCCTGGGTGAGGCGTGCGCGGCCTGCGATTTGGTCGAGCCGATCGGTGTTTCCCAACCGACGGTCAGCCACCATCTCAAGGTGCTCTTCGAAGCAGGGCTCGTTGAGCGGGAGAAACGGGGACGGTGGGTCTACTACCGGGCGGTCCCCGATCGTCTCGCTGTGCTGAGCAGAGCCCTTGGAGATTTCACGGCTGTTTAGCTTCGCCAAGATCTAGCAGCATGCGGACTCCACCCTGATCGACAGACACTTCCCGGTAGCCGAGCCGCTCGTACAAACGTCTGGCCGGATTCTCGATGTCAACACTCAGGCTCAGCGTTCCGATCCCGGCCAGAAGTACGGCGTTGCTCAGACCGTTCATGAGTTGCGTTCCGACTCCCCGACCGCGCCACCCCTCCGCTACCGCCACGGCTAATTCGGGCGTTTCGCCATCCACGAAGCCGTGCCCGTGATCGTCGTCGGTGAACAGGCGGCAGAAGGCAGTCCCG
>JAHEDM010000097.1:1901-5215 GCA_024641205.1 Actinomycetes bacterium | reverse complement strand
CCGATATCGCCGGGGCGGCCCCAACCTTGGTGGTAGCGGGCAATCTCCGGATGCCGCAGCAGCGCCACGCAAGGAGGCAGCTCGCGGTGCGGATCCCACGCCACGGCCGCGCAGACGGCCCAGGTGATTCGTTCACCATCGTCACCGGTCAAGGGGCGGATCGCGACAGTTCTTGACGAAGACACCGGCGGAACCTACCCCAAAACAGCATCACCGCACCGAATCGAGAGGAACCTCTAAATCGGCCACGCCCCATCGCTGGACAAAAGCAACCGCGGCGACAACCAGCAACCCTCCGACGATCTGGACGGCCACCAGGGACTGGGAAAGGAACAGCCAGGCGGTGACCGCGGCCACCACCGGTTCGATCGAGCCGATCACCCCGACCATCCCGGCCGAAGCCCGCTTAAGTGCGCCCATGGTGGCCAGGAACGGGATCATCGTCCCGCCGATCCCGACCCACAGCAACTCGACCCAGGCCTTCGTCGAAAGGCTGGTTGGAAAGTCCCACAGCGGTTGGGCGATCGCCCAGAAGACGGCCGCAACGAGGAACCCGTAGGTGAGCAAGGTCACTGCGGACAATCGACGCGTGAGATGCTCCCCCATCAACAGATACGCAGCGAAGGTAGCCGCCGCAGTCAGCCCCGCGCCCACCCCGAGGACATCCAGCGACGCGACATCCCACGCCCGAGTGACCATCACCGTCCCGGCCAGGGCCGCCAACCCGGCCAGCCACATGGTCTTGGGGACTGGGCGTTTCTGGGCTACCGCCATCCAGACCAAAACCAGAACGGGCCCCAGGAACTGAACGGTGACCCCGGGTCCCACTCCCAGTCGATCAACCGCCCAGTAGTAGCTGACATGGACCGTAGCCAGCGTCAGCCCGAAGGCCACCAACTGCCCGCCGGCACCGTTGGTCCGCAGGAGACCCCGGCGCCATGCGTACGGCAGGAGGAAGGCAAGGGAAACGAGTGACCGAACCTGAGCCACCCTGGCCGGCGCTACCTCGGCAAAGGCATCGGCTGCGACCGTTCCGCTCACTCCCCACAGCACTGCTGCGAAAAGGGCGAGACCGACGGCCGATCCGATTCTTGGGCTTGATTTCTCCTGCATGGAGCTATCCTGCCCGTTCATGACCGACGAGACCACCTGGCTCACGCCGGCTGCTTACCAGAAACTGCAGGAGGAACTCTCCCATCTGCAGGGTGACGCCCGGCACGAGATATCTGAACGCATCGCGGAAGCCCGTTCGCACGGCGATATCCGCGAGAACGCCGACTACGACGCTGCCAAGAACGAGCAAGGCATGATGGAAGCGCGGATCAGGCAGATCCGGTACCTCCTGGACCAAGCCGAAGTTCGCGAGGTAGCCGACACCGGCCGGGTAGAGATCGGCTCGATCGTCACGGTGACCGACGGGGATGGTGACACGTCTGAATACTTCGTCGCCCCGGCAGAGAACAAGATTCCCGGCTATTTACTCGCTTCGCCGGTCGGACCGCTTGGAAAAGCACTGCTCGGGGCACGCATCAATGATGAGGTCTCCTACGAGGCGCCGGGCGGAACGTTTTCCATGGTCGTTACCCGCATTCGACCCTTCGAAGGCTGAGTCCCACCCAGCCGGGGCCGGTGCGTAACAGGCCATCTCGGAGGCAGTAGCCTGAACCCCGCCTACCGGCGACGGCCGATTGGGTGGAGGTATTCCGTTCTGATGGCTCGAGCATCATGAAATTGCGACCGCGCCGGCCGCGCGAAGTCGCCCAGTTGTTGCGGCGCCGCGCCCGAACGGCACCGCGCGAGGTTGAGGAATACCTCGACACCCATGCTGAGGAGTGGACGGCCATCGCCGAGGCCGACCCGCACGACGCGGCCGACATTCTCGAAGAGCTGGGCGAGGATGCCGCCACCGACCTCCTGGCCGAACTGGACCCGGACGACGCCGCCGAGGTCCTCGAAGAGATGCAGGACTACCTGGCGGCGGACATCCTCGAAGAACTCGATCCGGAAACCGCCGCCGACTTTCTCCAGGAGATGCCGGCCGATGAAGCCGCAGATCTCGTCGCGGCCCTGGAGCCTGAAGCCAGGGAGGGGATCCTCGAAGCGATGGACGACCCGGCGGAGGCCGACGTCCGTCGTTTGCTGGCGTATCCACCCGACTCGGCCGGCGGTCTGATGACCACCGAGGTCGCCAAACTGCCGGTCGGGATGACGGCCGGTGAGGCGATCGAGCGGGTCCGCCAGATAAACGAAGAGCTCGAAGATCTCAGCTACGTCTACATCACTGACGACGAGGACCGCCTGGTGGGAGTGCTGTCGTTTCGGGAACTGGTGTTCAATCGTCCCGGGGTTGGGTTGGAGGAAGCGATGATCCCCAACCCGGTCGCCGTCAGTGCCTACGCAGACCGGGAAGAGGCGGCCGATCTGACCCAGCGGTACCACCTTTTCAGCATTCCGGTTGTCGACGATCAGCGGCGGTTGCTCGGCATGGTCACCAACGACGAGCTGATCGAAGCCATCCAGTCCGAAGCCAGCGAGGACTTCGCAGTTGCCACCGGCGCCGGTGCCAGAGAGACCGTATTCACCGCGGCACTCGGGTCGGTACGGATGCGCTTTCCCTGGCTCAGCCTCAACCTCGTTATGGCGCTGGTGGTCGCATATGCCATTGAGCAGCAGACGGGGGTGATCAGCCGTGAGCCGGTCCTCGCCGCTTTGATGCCCATCATCGCGACACTCGGCGGTAACGGCGGGTTTCAGAGCCTGGCCGTGGTGATCCGTTCCCTGGCTACCGACGATATCCCGCGCAGCCAGGTCGTCCAGGTGATCGGCCGACAGTTCTCCGTCGGACTAATCAACGGCCTGATCCTTGGCGTACTGGCCGGAATTCTGACGATGTTCCTCCTCGGGACCGACGTTTTTGCTTCGGTCGGCCCTCCGATAGAGATAGCCGCCGTAGTTGCTCTGGCGGCCTTCGGCAACGTAGCGGTGGCCGGACTCGCCGGAGCGAGCATCCCGCTCATCCTCCGCAAGCTCGGTGCCGACCCGGCCCAAGCTTCGAGCATCTTCCTGACCATGGTCACCGATCTGGTCGGCTTCGGGGGCTTCCTGCTGGTAGCCGCGGCCCTGCTCTAGCCCCGTTCATCTCCGAACTTGCGTGAGAAACCGCGACCACGCACAGGAAACTCACGCCGGAACCGAGTTCGATATCTCGAGCGCCTTCGCCACCTCCCGCACCACCTCGGCCGGGCGTGTGGTCAGATCCCACCACGTGTACCGGAGAGTCCGCCATCCAAGCAGTTCGGTTCGGTTCTGGACCG
>JAHEDM010000097.1:0-1891 GCA_024641205.1 Actinomycetes bacterium | reverse complement strand
TCCTTTCGGAACGTTGGCCGGTCCATGTGATAGGCCTCAGAGTCGAGCTCGATACGCAGCAAGGCGTCGGGAAAGGCAAAATCTGCCCGACAGACGAAGGATCCGGTGCAGTCCTCGATTCTGAACTGGGTGACGGGTTCAGGACGTCCGGGCGCGCTCCATGCCTTCCTGAAGAGGTCTTCAAGCTCACTCTCGGTTGCGCTATCCCATCGCGCCCTCTGCTCCAGGAGAGGTCTGATGGCCCCCACTCCCCGGCGACCCCGTCGCCCAACCCGCGCTACAAACGCTGCCACTTCCGAGAGCCGGAAAGCTCCCTGCCGGATTCCTCGCTCGAGGGCCATCTCGACCAGCCACGGTGCGGTAGCCCCGAGGTCGACGACCGTTCGTACGGGTGACGTGACGGGTATCCCATCAGCCAGATCGGCGTCTTCGGGGGCAAGGTCCTTGGATTCGTGAACCACACAGGCCCGAATTGAACGGTCCCAGCGCGGCATCACAACTTCGATTCGATCCGGCCTGAAGCCGGTCAGATTCCAGAGGTAAGCGGCTGTCTGATGCGAGGCAAGGGCTGCGTCGCCTGCCGCCGCCAATGCCATCATGACCGTCTGTTCCCAGCTGGTGGGGCAGCCCGCGATCAAGAACGCTCCCCGGGCGGGCCGTACCAGTCGACCTCCTTCGACGAGCCGCTGAATCTGGTGTTCGGTGAAACCGACTCCGCGGGCCTGGTCGAGCGAGACAACACCGTGCTGTAACTCTGCAACCGCTGCCAGCTTGCGATAGGTGCTCATCCGCGCACCATGCCAGGTGGGTGTGACAGGCCCGTTCATCTCTGAACTTGCGTGAGAAACCGCGACCACGCGCAGGAAACTCACGCCGGAACGGGTTTGGGTTAGCCGGCGTAGCCGCGTCGCGGGAATTCGAGCACGTTCGACACTCCGCCACTTCCCAGATGCTTGCCGAGGACCTCAACGACCTCCCCGTCGAACTGCGTTCCGATGTTGCGGCGGAGTTCGGCCAGAGCGTCGGCCTTGGTGAGGGACCGCTGGTACGAACGAGGCATCGTCATGGCGTCGAATGCGTCGGCCACCAACAAGATCCTGGCCAGCAAAGGAACTTCTGCGCCGGTGAGTCCGCGCGGATAGCCCGTCCCGTCTACGCGCTCGTGGTGGCACAGCACCGCTTCGGCCACCTCCACGTGAACGGCATCGGCGACCAGATCGAAGCCGTTTTGGGGATGGTCGCGCACGACGTCCCACTCAGCGGGATCCAGCGATCCGGGCTTGACGAGGATTGAGTCCGGGACACCCAGCATTCCGACGTCGTGAAGGAGAGCCGCCAAACGCAACCGCCCCAGTCGAGCGACTGAAAGGCCGAGACCTTCCCCGATGAGGGGAGCGAGTTCGGCAACCCGCACCGAGTGCTCCGCCAGGTACGGCACTCGCATCCGCAGCGCCGCCAACAGCGCGCCGACGACCGGTCCGGTGGTGGGGCGGGCCCTGGTGAGCTGGACCGTCATCGACGAGTTTCCCGCCAGCCTCGAACAGTTCTTGCCCTCGTGCTTGGCCTGGTACAGGGCAGTGTCGGCCGACTCGAGCAGTTCATCCCGTTCCGTCGCGTGCCCCGGAAAGACGGCCACCCCCAGGCTGACGGTCACGTTGCCGACTTCGGGCACGGCGTGGGCGGCCACGGCCGTTCGAATCCTTTCCGCCGCTCGTATCCCGCCCTCTTCGTCGGTCTCGGGCAACACGAACCCGAACTCCTCGCCGCCGATCCGACAGGCAAGATCGACCTCGCGAAGCTGCGTACGAAATACATCCCCAAGGGCTCTGAGCACGGCGTCGCCTGCGGCATGCCCGTAGGCGTCGTTGACCAGCTTGAAGTTGTCGATGTC
>JAHEDM010000096.1 GCA_024641205.1 Actinomycetes bacterium | reverse complement strand
CACCTCACCGTCTGAGGCCTCGAAGGTCCGGTAGGGCACGATGTTGGGGTGACCGTTGCCGTACCGGCCCGGCATATCACCCGAAGACAGGTGGTTGGCGGCCACGTTCGCCAGCATGAGAAGCCCTGTGTCGTGCAAATTCACTTCGGCTTGTTGACCCCGGCCTGTTGATTGCCTCGCCGTCAAAGCGGCCAAAACAGAAATGGTGGCCAGCAGACCGGTGCAGATGTCGACAATCGCCACGCCCAGTTTCATGGATGCTCCGTCCGGTTCGCCGGTGATCGACATCAAACCGCTCTCGGCCTGGAGAATGAAGTCGTATCCCGGCATCCCGGCCTTGGGGCCGGTGGACCCGTACCCGCTGATCGTGCAGCGCACTACTCGCGGAGCGTGCCGGCTATACCAATCGTCGTCGAGACCCCATCGGTCCAGCGTCCCCATCTTGAAGTTGTCGATGACCACGTCGGCCAATGGCACCAACCGGCGGAGGATGTCTCTGCCCTCCTCGGTGGAGAGGTCGAGGGTGAGGCTCCGTTTGTTGCGGTTCACGCCCAGGTAGTACGCCGACTCGCTACCGACAAATGGAGGGCCCCAGCCTCGAGTGTCATCACCCGTTCCCGGACGTTCGATCTTGATGACTTCGGCGCCCATGTCGCCCAGCAGCATGGTGCTGAGCGGACCCGCCAGCACGCGGGTCAGATCGAGGACCACCAGTCCATCGAGGGATCCATTGCTCATGTGGTTTCAACCTTCCCGTGCCATCGGCGCAGCACGGCCAGCTCCTCGCCGGTGGGCGGCGCCAGTTCGACCACGTCTTCGGCGTGCGGGACCTTCCAGGAGAAACCCTCCACCGCCGCAACCGCGCCCATTCCCGGCTGGAGGCCGGCCAGGGTCATCTCCCCGGTCTCAAATGTGAACCAGGCCCGCGGGGTCAGCAGGTCGACCGGACCGGCCCCTCGGGTTCCGACCGGGCGGCGGCCATCTTCACCGAGACCAGGGGCGGTCACGAAATCGACCCGTTCGGTGAACCGGCGAGGGTCGTGGGGCATCACGATCACCAACCGTCCGACCAGAGAAGCAATGTCATGGGCTCCCCCACTACCAACCATCCGGACCTTTGGTGTTCGGTAATTGCCGATCACGGTGCTGTTGAGATTGCCGCGCCGGTCGACCTGGGCGGCTGATAGCACCCCAACGTCGATCCGCCCGGCCTGCAACTCGCCGAACACCAGAGTGCAGTCACCCAGGCAGGCTGCCCCGGTTGCCACCGACGGGCTCCCGGTCGACATCGGCAGAACGGCCGGGTCGGCCCCGTAGGCTCCTGATTCGTAGATCAAACTCATACCGGGAGCGTGGGTGTGACGGGCGATCAGCGCCGCCAGCGAGGGAACTCCGATTCCCACGAAACATGCTTCACCATCGCGTAACCGGCGGGCGGCCGCGATGGCCATGAGGGCCGTGTCGTCGATCATCGCGTTGCCTCGTCGACCAGCGTACCGGTGTCGATCATCGACAGGTAGCGTTCCCGGTCGACCCCCCGCACCCACCGGTCAAGGTGTGCCAGGGTGCCTTCTGCGGTTCTGGACACGTCCCCGTAGCGGCGGAAGTGATCGTCGTCGCGCGTGTAGTAACCCTGCACATAGGAAGGATGAGCGCCCCAGGGAACCACCGCCACCGCCGCGACCCGGTGAGCGGGAATGATGGTGAGGTTGGGGGAGGCACGGATCACCTCTCCGTCGACGATCTCCTCAACGGAAACCACGATCCGTCGGGCGGCAAGCGCCCCGACCGCCGTGTCGCCCACCACCCCCCACATCTGGACATTGCCCTCCTCGTCGGCCCGCTGGGCATGAACGATCGCCACGTCGGGCTGGAGAGCAGGGACGGCGGCGAGCGTCTCGCCCGTATAGGGGCAGGTCACCGTCTTCAAATCGGGCAACTGAACAGGGGTGTCACCGGCCAGAAGAACCCTTCCCGGCAAAAACGGGACCCCCAGAGCGGCCGCCTGCAGCCGGAGGACCATCGACCAGTTAGTCCATTCCTCCCAGTCGATCGACTCGTCGGCCACGGCCCGACGAAAGGCATGGGACAGTCCGATATCCGGATTGCCGATCCACCCGAAGACCACCCGTGCCACGCACCCGGCGGCGATGAGTTGATCGGCGAGGATATCGGCACCACTGCGGCAGATGGTGAGATCCCGCCGCCCGGCCCGGATGAGCTGGTGACCCAACGCGAAAGGAACCGCATGGCCGAAACCGCCCACGAAGACGGTATCGCCGTCTGCGACCTCAGCCGCGCAGTGCTCGAGACTTTTCAGCTTGGTTGAGGCCACGATCGAACGCATCCTTGTACTGGTCCATCTCCGCCTTGTTGCGCTCCCGGAACTGCTGGAAATCCGGCTTGCGCTTCTCCAGGAAGGCGTTCATGCCCTCCAGCGACTCTTCGGTCCCCCAGATGTTGGCCAGCAGTTCCATCCCGTGCTGCCAGGATGGATAGAGGGCGTCGGAATCAAAATTGAGCGACACCTTGGTGGCGCGAATGGTCTGACCGCTGTACCCGACGATCTGCCTGCACACTTCCTCGGTTTTTTCGCGCAGTAGCTCTCTCGGTACCGCGACGTTGGCCAGACCAATCTCGGCGGCTTCGGCGCCCGTATAGGTCTTGCAGAGGAAGATCATCTCTTTGGCCCGACGCTCGCCGATCAGCTTGGCGATGTACTGTGTGGCGCCCACGGTCGGGCAGGCGCCTACCCGGGCTCCGGTCTGTCCGAAAGTGGAATCCTCGGCAGCGATGACCAGATCGCACCACAACATGAGTTCATGGCCGCCCCCGACACAAGGTCCTTCCACCATGGCGATCACCGGGATCGGCAGGTTACGGATGGTCATAGCCACCTTGAGCATGCGGTCGTTCCACAAGGCGGAGTTGGCCTTGTTGAGCTTCATCATGGCATGGAAATCTCCACCAGCCGAGAAAGCTCCGCCGGCACCCGACACCACCGCGCAAGCGATTGATGGATCCTCGCGGGTAGCCGAGAATGCATCGGCCAGTTCGTCCAGGGTCTGTTCGCGAAACGCATTCCGCACTTCCGGCCGATTGATGGTGATCCAAGCGACGTTGTCGATCACCTCGTAGATAATCTCGCGATACGTATCCGACACCGAGTCCTCCTTGCCTAAGGGCTGGAAGCATCATATGCAGCTCGAGTTCGACCTTGTCAGCCCGGGACCCATACGACCGTCAACGTGAAAGAGCCCAGACCCGCCGGGAGCCGCTCGGAGAGATCAGATGACGGGGTTGCTGAGCACCCCGATCCCGTCGATGGCAACCTCGACCAGATCACCGGGCTGCATGTAGCGCGGCGGGTCGAAGCCGATTCCGACCCCGAGGCCGGTCCCGGTGGCGACGATATCTCCGGGCTCGAGCGTCATGACTGAGGAAAGGGCTGCAATCAGAGTGGGCACGTCAAAGATCAGTGCCGAGATCGGTGCCTCTTGACGGAGTTCCCCATTGACCCAGGTCCGCAGCCAAGAAGAGCCGATGTCCGGCAGTTCATCGATAGTGGTGATGCACGGACCCATCGGACAGAATGTGTCCGGGCTCTTGCCGATGAACCACTGAACATGTTGTTTCTGGAGATCACGCGCCGTGACGTCGTTGACGATCGTGTAGCCATACACGTGGTCCATCGCCCGTTCCCGAGAAACCGATTTGGCCGGGGCACCGATTATGAAGGCCAGCTCGCCCTCGTAGTCGGTGGTCCCCAGAGGATCGTTTGCCGTGTCGATCGGAACGCCCGGGCCGATGACGGAGGTCGGAGCCTTGGTGAATACCACCGGATGATCGGGGATCATCTGCTTCTCCGATGCGTCGAACCCGGAATCGGAGAACTCCTTGGCATGATCCCGGTAGTTTCGACCGACCGCCATGACGTTTTTCCGGGGACGGGGAATGGGCGCCAGTAAGTGAAGCGAGGCCGGGGCAAGGCGCGGTGCCGATTCGAACGCGGAGCGCAACCGGTCCAGACCTGAGGCCCCGAGTGCAATGAGATCGATCATCTCCACGGGGAGTCCACCGTCGACCGCGGTCACGTCCGCGACCGCCTCCCCGTCGAGCACGCCGACCCGACGTCCGTGTTGGTCTTCAAAGGTAACGATTCGCATGGGCTCCTCTTCGTTTGCGGTTCGATCATATAGGATGCCGAACCGGAAAGGATTACCGAATGACCGAAGGTGGGCGCGCTTGACGACCGGGACTACCGGCTGGGGCATGCGCCCGGTGCGGTCTGGGCTTTCTGGCAGGAGCTTTGCTGGGACGAAGCCGCGCGACAGCTCGCTACGCCCTCGCAGATGGCCAAGCGCCTGGGAGATCTCGGGATAGGAGACGACCATACCGTGGTGCTGATGAGCGACGAAGCTCAATACGCAACGTATGCGTATTGGACGATGACCATGGCCGGGGTAACAGATGTCCGGCTCCTCAATGGCTCGCGGACCGCCTGGGTGACGGAGGCACGGCCCCTCACCGTCGAGGTACCGGAACACCGGCCCGTCTCACGAAAGGCCGGCATTGCCGATGCGGGGGCACGCCTCGGAAGAGACGACGTTCTCCAAAACCTGGGGGCACCGGGTCGGATCATCGTTGATACCAGATCCCCGGAAGAGTATCGGGGCGAACGGGTGATGCCGCTGCCGAAATTCGACCACGGGGCACAGCGGAAAGGCCGCATCCCCGGGGCGGTCCACCTCTACTTCAAGAAGCTCCTGAACGACGATGACACCTTCCGATCTCCCGAACAGATCGCAGCAGCACTGGAGGAGATCGGCGTAGACCACGACGGCGACGTTGAGATCGTCGCGTACTGCCGCTTGAGTCACCGCGCCACGCTGGTGTGGTTCGCTCTCACCAAGATTCTCGGCCGACCTCGCGTTCGGGTCTACGACGGATCGTGGACCGAATGGGGCAGCATGGTCGGGATGCCGATCGAGCGCTGACCGCAACCTCAGAACGTGTAGACCGTTCCGACCGTATTCGGAATGAGCGCCTCGGGGAGACGCTCGGCCAGAGCATGCGTAGCTCGGAAACCCGTGCAGTGGGCAGGCACCAGGTAGGTGGGGTCGAAAGCTGCTATCGCTTCGACGGTGGGAGCAATGCGGCTCAGCATGGCGCGACTCCCGAGATGAAACCCACCGATGAGAGCGTGGACCTGATCAGTGTCGGTGAGCCGGGTCACGTGGCGAAGGATATTGACCACTCCGGCGTGCCCACAGCCGGTCACCACGACCAATCCCTTCCCGCGCAGGTTCAGCACAAGCGCCTGATCATCGAGGATGAAAGGATCCGGCTGCCAGGTGGCGCCGCGCAACGCTTCATGACCCGGAAAGCCCTGCTCGAAGGCCGCGGTCCGATCGATCTCTCCCGTGACCAACACCGACCCGCCCAGGAGAAACGAAGGCTGGGCCCGCTCGATGATAGCGAAGCCGGCATCTTCCAGGGCCCGACGGCTGGTAGTCGGCATTTCGCGCGGATCACGTCCCTCGATGACCACCCTCCGCCGGTTCCAGAACTCGGGATGGAGGTAGACGGGCAGATTGGGCAGGCCAAGCGCCTCAATCAACCCATGCATGCCGGCGGTGTGATCGTAGTGCCCGTGACTGAGGACGATGGCCTCGATGGTGGTCGGATCAACTTCGAGGCGTCGCATGTTCTCGATCATCCCATTTGGGCTGACCCCGGTATCGAAAAGGATCCGATGGGCTCTCTCACCCTTGGTGACGTCAACGAGAGCCGAGAAGCCATGCTCGGCCACCAGAGGGACCGAAGTACGACCTCCCACCATGGTGTGTGCTTCCAGAGTCCCTCTCCCCCACCCGGTCCGCCGGGCCGGACCCGTGCTGGGGGCGGTCGTGTCTGCCACGTTGTCGACCAGGCTGGTTATGCGAACCGAGTCGACCGGATCGAGAGCTATCTGCTCCATGAGTCGACTCTAGGTCCGGCGCCTAGGAACGATGGTCGAACTGATCGACCGTCTCACCGGTCTCGGCGAAGGTCCGGGTCACATGCGTCGAGCCGTACACCCACAAGATCCGCATCAGCGAGTCACCCGTATTGATAAAGCGATGAACCTCGCCCGGCGCGATCTGGGTCGTGTCGAACGGCCGGGCGGGCCGGCGGGCACCGTTGAGTTCGGCCACCCCTTCCCCCTCAACGACGGTCACCTGCTCGATGGTGTTGTGCGAGTGGAGCGGGATCGCCGTCCCCGGCGGAAAGCTCGTGATCCCCATGATGAAGCCCTGCTCTTCGAGGGGGACGGGGGTCAACGAGACGCTCTCGATCCCGTCACCTCGGGCCACCCGGGCCGCCTGTTCGAAATTGATGAGCTCTGCCATGGGAACCTCTTTCCTTCTTCGCTGAAGACGGTACACCAATCAGGTAAGGTCGATGAAATGCAACGTGCTCAACCCGAGTTTCAACCCTGGTCGGCGCGGCGTTTGGAAGATCGCCGTCTGGTTACCGGTGCCGGCCGGTACGTCGGCGACCTCGCCCCAACCGATTCTGTCAACGCCGCCTTTGTGCGGTCCCCGGTCGCCCATGGGGAGATCACCGAACTCGACGTTGAAGAGGCCCGCCGGAGCCCGGGGGTCCTGGCAGTCTTCACGGCCGCAGATCTCAACCTGAAAGGTATCTCGTCTGAGAAACCCCCCGTCCCGGTACGGGGAATGTCACGGCCGCCTCTCGCCCACGAACGAGTGCGCTTCGTTGGAGAGACCGTTGCGGTGGTGATCGCCGAGACGGCCGAGCAGGCGGTCGATGCCGCCGGCCTGGCCTGGGTCGATGTAGAGCCTCTTCCGGTGGTGGTCGACCCGCTGGATGCCCTCAACGATGAGACGGTGCTCCACGCCGAGGCGGGCACCAACCTGGTTGCTGATTGGTCGCTTGGATCCTCCCCCGCCAGTTGGGAATTTGCCGTCGACGTCACTGTTACCGTTCGCAATCAGCGGCTGTCACCCGTCCCGATCGAACCACTCGCCGCACTGGCCGTCCCCGACCAGGCGGGTGGCCTCCGCCTCTTCGTCGGACACCAGTCCCCCCACACACTCAAGCGTCAACTCATCAAACAGTTGGAAAACGAAGCGATCGAGGTGATCGTGCCCGACGTCGGCGGCGGATTCGGGATGAAAGCCCGACTCTATCCGGAATACATCGTGATCTCGGCCGCCGCGCTCCGATTGGGCCGACCGGTCCGGTGGATCCAAACCCGCCGCGAAAATCTTCTCACCGGCTCCCATGGGCGTGACATGCTGCATCGGGTCCGACTGGCCGGAGACGTCTCAGGAAAGATCCAGCGCGCCCACATCGACATCCTGACCGGAGTCGGTGCCTACCCCCAGACCGGAGGCCAGGTCGTCACCTTCACGGCGCTGGTCTCCCAGGAGATGTACGACATCGGGGAATTCACCATGAAGACCACGACGGTGGTCAACAACCTGGCGCCCATTGCCCCCTATCGGGGGGCCGGTCGCCCCGAAGCGGCATACGCGATGGAACGGGCCATCGATGTGTTTGCCCGTCGCGCCGGTATCGACCCGGTCGAGGTGCGCCGGAGGAATCTCATCGCGCCCTCCCGGCTCCCGTACCGGGCTGCGACCGGCGCCCTGTACGACAGCGGGAACTACCCCGCCGCTCTGGAGCGGGCGGTCGACCTGATCGACCTGGAATCGGTTCGGAAGGAGCAAGCATCCCGAATCGAGCGGGGGGACAATCCCATCGGGGTTGGCTTCGGCGCCTACGTCGAACGGGCGGGCGGAGCGGCGGATTCCGGCGAATACGGGCGGGTTGAACTGGCTGAGGACGGCACGGTGGTCGTGCGGACCGGATCAACCTCAAACGGCCAAGGCCATGAGACGGTGTTCTCCCAGGTGGCCGCGGAAGCCTTCGACGTGCCGCTCGATCGTGTGCGGTTCATCGCAGGCGACACCTCTCTGGTTGCGGACGGGTGGGGTTCGACCGCCAGCCGGTCGGCGCAGATCGGTGCCTCGGGCATCTGGCGGAACGCTCTGAACGTCCGCG
>JAHEDM010000095.1 GCA_024641205.1 Actinomycetes bacterium | reverse complement strand
GCGAGCGCGTTCTGCACGCACAGTTCACCGATAGCAACCGATTGGCGGCGGGCCAGGGGCACATCGACTTCGAGGAGTTGGCGGATGTGCTGCGAGAGGTCGATTTTCGGGGCTACCTCTCGACCGAGACCCTGCCTTTTCCTGATAGCCGGACGGCCGCCGAGCAAGCCATCGAATTCTTCCGGACGCTCTAACTGCGCAGCGCCTCCGCGGCCCCCTAGTGTCCCGGATTGACGCCAACGTTCCATGGTCATCGCCCACTTCCCGCCGCACGAAGTAGAACACCCCACCCTTACCGTTCGATCGGATACCCGACGATCGAGCCCCACTCGGTCCAAGAGCCGTCGTAGACGCGCACCCGATCCCACCCGAGTAGGCGGGTGAGCACGAACCATCCCAGCGAGGCGCGGTGACTGAGACGACAAGAGGTCACCACTTCCGTCCCTTGCGTTGCGCCGACCGCAACAAACTCGGCCTGGAGTTGGTCAAGTGCCTTGAACGTCCCATCATCGTTCAGGAGTCTCTCGCGAGGCAGATGGCGCGCCCCCGGAATGTGGCCACGCCGTTCTGCGCCGTGGTCGAACGGAGCCGTGAGCGGCGCCACTCGCGCACCCGTGTACTCCTCCTCCGAACGCAAATCGATGAGCACGCGCCCTGGATCATGCAGACCGGCCAGGACTTCGTCGCGTCCGATTCGGCAAGAATCGTCGCCCGGACCGGATGTGACCGTGCGCTCCTCGACCACCGGTTGGTCGGTTGTCCGCGGATAGCCACGGCTCACCCACGTTTCATGGCCCCCATCGAGGACCGCAGCTTGTTCCTCGAACCCCGTCATGGCCAACACCCAGTAGGCGTACGTAGCGAATTGCACCGGATCGCCGACCAGCACCAGAGTCGTCCCGTCTCCAACCCCAAGCGAACCCAGACGATGTGCCATCACGTCCGACGTGGGGAACTCCCGGTCCAGCTCATGCCAGAGCAGGTCCTTCCAGTACGCGTAGCGAGCACCTGGGATATGTCCGGTGAAATAGGCCGCCTTGTCGGGCTGGTAAAAGGACACTTCCACTACTACGACATCAGGATCGTCGAGTCGGGCTACCAGCCATTCGGGTGAGACCAGCGGACCAACCCTCACAGCTGCACAGCTTTCCCGGTGGAATGGGATTCGAGTGCCCCGAGAACAACCGCAAGTGCCGCCGTTCCTTCAGCCGCTCCGGTTTCCGGCTCCGCCTCGCCTCTGACACAGGACGCGAACTCTTCGAGCTCCTCAACCACCATATCGATCCTGTCGAAATCGACTTGTGAGACACCAGTCTTGCGGGTGAGGGTCAAGGTGGTGTGATCATCCAGCTTCGGAGCATCCGGCCACACGCTCATGTCAACCGCGTATTCGAGATTGGCTTCAGAGCCATAGAGACGCAGAAAGAACGTGCGAGGTGACACATAGCTGCCTGTGACCGTCCCGCGAGCTCCGTTTTCGAAGTCGAGCACGGCGACCCCGACATCGTCTATCTCGGCGCTCGTGGCCACCCGGGCAAAGGAACCCTGCACGCGTTCCACCGGTCCCATCCAGTACCGGAGCGTATCCACGTGGTGGATGCCGAGTTGCATGAGCGGGCCACCGGGGCACGACTCCCGGTAATAGCGCCATTGATCGGGATTCAGAACACCGGGGAGACTGAAGTTCGCTTCGGCGAGTACAACCCGGCCGAGGGTTCCGGCGGCCAAGAGCTCCTTCACCCGCCGGGAAGAGCCGAGACGCCGGAAAGCGTGGCCAACCATCAACGTCAGGCCGGCCGACCGGCAGGCGGTATCCATCCTGATCGCGTCCTGGATCGAATACGCAATCGGCTTCTCCACAAACACATGCCGTCCGCGTTGGGAGCACGCCTCGGTCTGATCTGCATGTACTTCGTTTGGGGTAGCGAGGATCACTGCTGCGACCGCGGGGTCTTCGATGGCTTCGTTGAAGGTCGCCGCCGACCGGCAGCCATGCTGGGCCGCGAAGCTGAACCGTCGCTCCCCATCACGACTGAAGCACGTGATCAGTTTTACCTGCTCGGACCGGGCGACCGCCTCGGCCAGCCGGGCGCCCCAGCGGCCGGTACCAACCAGAGCAAGGCCGACTGCGTCGGTCATGGTCTGCCAACCCCCAGCCGCTCAGCCATCCAGTCGCCGACCAGAGGGCGATACCGGTAGGGCAGGTTGTTACAGACATGGTTGCCATCCGGATACATGACGAGCTCGGCGTGCTTCGCCTCCCGGGCAAGCCGCACCGCCTGCTCATAGGGAATCAGCCGATCGAGCTTGCCGAAGACAACAAGCAGAGGCTGTTCGATCTTCGCGGCCACGCCGGTCAAACTCAGTTGCTCGGCATGCGTTCGGGCGACGTCCTGGTCTTTCGTCCCGGTATGGTGTCGGAACGTCTCTCTGGTTATGTCCGGTAAATCATCCCAGCAAGCTCCGAAGTCGTATACCCCACCCACGGTGGCTACCGCGGAAACGCGCGCCTCGAAAGCTGCGGCCCGCGGCGCGTAGTAGCCCCCGAGGCTCACCCCGACCAACCCGACCCGGCCCACATCGATGTCAGCTCGAGCAGCCAGAGCGTCCAGTCCTGCCGTTACCGCTACCTCGTAGTCGGGTCGGATATGAGCGTGGAATCCGCCCTCTCCTTGACCCGGACCGTCGAGCGAAAACGTCGCCATCCCGCGCGCCAGGAAGACGTTCTCCCAGTTGAAGAACTCCTCTTTCGTTGAGTCGAGACCCGGAACAAGCATGACGAGGGGTGCCGGCTTTGGCCCCAACGGGCGGCGCAGATTACCGAACAGCGGCGAGCCCTCAAACGGAACCTCTACTCTCTCGGCGACAGGGTCGAGATGCCGGTGGGCCTCGGAGAGGCTCGAGATTGCCAGCTCCGTCGTCTGCCGGTGCAGGTCGAGATCGACCAGCCAGACGAACTTGGCAAAGTGGTAGCACAATGCCGCGCGGACATATGCCTCCCCTGCCGTAAGACTGTTTCCTCGCCCGGCCGCCTCAGCGCCTAACCCGGCGTGGACGGCTGCGGTCTCCGACCAGGCGGGCAGCCAATTCTCCCAGCGGTCGATCCGGGCGGTGGTGCGGACGAAGTCGTTGTAGTCGACTCCCTGGGAAACAAAACGCGGCGCCCAATTGGCGATCGCTGCCTCCACTCGTGCATCTGACATAGTCACCTACCTCCTCGATACGTTTTCCCCGGACGAGGCCGGCGACGGGGACCATGTCGATCAGCCCTCAGGCGTGGCATCCATGGAAGGGGTTTCAATACTCCCGCCCAGATAGAGCTGCGCGACCTTGGGGTCATGCCCGGCGGCAAAGCCAGCCGCCCGGGTAAGGATACGTATCTCGACTTAGTCATGCAATCGATTGGTGACAGTCCCCTCCGACCGAGATTGGCGGTCGCCGGTTTGTCTAGTCCGTTTCCGGAGCGGCCAACAGGCCGCTCGATCCCGGCTCCAGAACGAGGGCGGGTGGAACCTCGAGAGCCAGCTCGGGTTCGGCCGCGGCAAACGTTTCGAGCAAAGGCGCCGCCCGTCGATTGACCAGCAAACGAAACACATCCGGCCGGTTGTAATGACCGGCGAGATCATGGCGAAGCTTCATCTTCACCCCGACCTCGAGATCCAGGTCCGCGTACAGAATGTCCTCCGTCACACCATCGAGCGGCCCGGCGAGAATGCGCATGTCGGGTCCGACAATCACCGATCCCCCACTCACGTCGGCCCGCTGCAGAAATTCCTGGTCTTCGGGCCGATCGGACAACATGGCCCGCATCCGGTCGTCGACTACGCCGGCCGCGCTCAGCACGAACGCTTTTGACATCTGCGCAAACGCCTTGGCCATGGTGAGCGCGATCTCGGCCATGGGCACGCTGATCTTGGGGAAATGGTTCGGCCACGCCATGACATGAACCCGGGTGTTCTCAGCGGTGAGCGCAAAGACCGCAAGCGGATTGGAGTTCTCGCCACACATCAACCCGCTGATGGGACCGAATTCCGTTGCTACCGCGCCAAAAGATTCCGGCCCTCCCGGGCGGTGAACCAATCTCTCCCCAACGGTCGGGACCAGCTTCTGATGCTTGCCCAGGACGGATCCGTCCGGGCCCAAGAAGAGCTGCGTGTTGTACATCGTGCCAAAGGTGTGCGGGGCTTTCTCACACAAGCCCATCACCACATAGGTACCTGCTTCCCTGGCAGCCTCGGCCAGCCTGTCCACCTCCGGACCGGGAATCGTCACGGCGTTCTTGAACAGCTCGGTGCTCAGCCTGGTGGCAATCGCCCCGGTACCAGGGTGGAAGTGGAACCAGACAGGATGAGCAGGGATGAAGCCTTCAGGAAAGGCGACGATCCTGGCACCGTCCGAACCCGCCCGGCGGATCAGCGAACATGCTTTTTCGGTCGTCGCCTCTCGATCCAAGAAAACGGAAGCAGCCTGCACGACCGCGCCGCGGACGACCGGATATACATCACCCATCATTCCTCCTGTCTCCTCTCGAGGCTACCGCACACGTTCGCTGAGTTTCAGGCGGACGGATCTGCGCCAGACAACCAGCACCACCCCTCCGGGTGACCGCCTCAGGCTGAAGGCACGGCCGTGGACTGGCGAATCGCCAAAGCGGGCGCCAATCGGAGAGCCTGGGCGCCGACATCACGTTTTGCGATCATGTCCAAAGCCAGCTCGGCGGCCCGTACGCCGATCGTGTAATGAGGGATGTGAATCGTCGTCAGCGGCGGGCAGAGCTTGTCAGAGAACGGCATGTCGTTATAACCGACGACCGACACATCCTTTGGCACGTTGAGTTGCCGTTCCGCCAACACGTCGTAGCAGCCGATGGCAATGAGGTCGTTGGCGGCCACAATGGCGCTGAACGGGACGTCGCGGGCAAACAACTCCACGGTTGCAGCCGCTCCGGCCACCTCGTGGAACGAGGTGGAGAAAACGATGAGACGCGGATCGGGCTCCAACCCTTCACTCTGCATCCAAGCGACGAAGCTCTGATAGCGAGCCAGACCCGTAGAGAGATCTTGCGGCCCGCCGATGTGAGCGATCCTCCGATGACCGAGCGACACGAGATGCCGAACGGCCAGCCCGATTCCAGCGTGGTCATCGCCAGAAACCGATGGCCAGGGAACATCTTCGCTCACCCGATTGACGAGGACCACCGGTATCCCGGCATCAGCGAGTTGTTCGACGAAGGGTGCCGCCCGGCGAGCGGTGGCAAGGACCAAACCGTCAACCCGCCGGCTGAGCATCGTTCGCAGGATCGCCCCTTCTTTGTCCGGGTCGTTATCGGTGTTGCCCAGGATCAGGGTGTAATCAGCCTGGCCGAGGGCGTCCTCGACACCCCGCACGATCGGCGGGAAGAGGGGGTTGGTCAGATCGGGGAGCAGCATCCCGATCGTGTACGTGCGATTGGTCTTCAGCCCTCGGGCCAGTGAATTGGGCCGGTAGCCCAGGCGTCCAGCCGCTTCCAGGACCTTGGTCACAGTCTTCTCATTGACGAGAGCCCGGGATTCCGGATTGAGGGCCCGCGAGGCGGTGGAGGGATGGACACCGGCCATCTCCGCCACTTCGCGTAGGGTCGCCGTCTTCAGAGCCATTGCAAACCATTGTAATCACAAGCGGTCGCCGCACGCCGGGCCGGTGATTGTGGAGGGCCTGTAGCCAGGCGTTTCCGCAAGGCTCGCCCAGGCGGTTTCGGCTAGCGTTCTGGCAAACGATTGTGGAGCACAGCATGGATCTCGCACCGCAACTAGCCAGGATTCTCGACTCGGAGCCGTATCCAACCTTCTCGAAGCAAGAAATGTCGAGACGGCACGATCTGATCTGGGAAGCCATGGCTGAGGCAGGCGTCGATCATCTCCTCCTCTACGGATCGCAACGAGCGGGATCGGCCATCCCCTGGCTCACCGGTTGGCCGGTTACCCGCGAGGCCGTTGCGATCTTGACTCCGGGCGAGCAGGACGTTCTGCTGATCCAATTCTTCAACCATGTACCAACCGCCCGGGAGATCGCCGCCGATGCACAGGTTGCCTGGGGTGGCCCCTCGACCATGGAGAATGCCGTCGCGGTACTCCGTCGCCGCGGCTCGGCCGACGGGATGGTCGGGGTGATCGGCGCTCTCCCATACCCCCATTACGGCTTGCTGGCCGGATCAACCGTCGAGGTCGTTGACCTCAATCGGGTCTACACCAATCTTCGACTCATCAAGTCGGCCGAGGAGATCGACTGGCTTCGTATCGGAGCGTGGATGAGCGACCTGGCCGTTACTGCCTTGGGAGAGCAGGCTCGTCCCGGGATGACCGAACACGACCTGACGCGAGTTGTCGAAGATGCCTACCTTTCCCTGGGCGGGACAACCCACATCCACTACATCGGTGCCACCTCCATGGAAGCCCCCAACCGATGTGTTCCTTCCCAATTCCCATCCCGGCGGAAGCTAAGGACGGGCGACGTCCTCTTCGCGGAGATCAGCGCTTCATTCTGGGGCTATCCGGGTCAAGTCTTGCGGACTTACACGGTCGAAACGGAACCCACTCCGCTCTACGGCCGCCTCCATGAGGTGGCCGAGGCGGCGTTCCTCGCTATCGGTGCCGTACTCCGTGACGGCGCATCCGCCCGGCAGGTGGTCGAGGCGGCGGGGATCATCGAAGAAGCCGGCTTCTCAACGTACGACGATCTGCTGCATGGCTTCGGCGGCGGCTATTTGCCTCCGGTACTCGGGTCGAAGAGCCGGCCGAATACACCGATCCCCGATTTCGCTTTTCGCACCGGTATGACGGTAGTGATCCAGCCCAATGTCATCACCAGAGACGAACTAGCCGGGGTACAAACGGGAGAGCTGGTTCGGGTGACCGACGACGGCATCGAATCGCTCCATCACGTGCCCCAGCAGATACGAAGAGCCGGCCAAGCATGAAAGGACGATCCGTCCAAGGCACCGGCCGAAACGGCGCCCCGAGCCCCAGGAGGAGGAACGGCACATGACTATGACGATGGAAATGCTCGAGCTCTCCGTAGAGCAACGCCTCATGCGTCAAACCGCTCGTGATTACGTCGACCGCATCGTTATCCCGTTCATTCGAGCCAATCGCGAGCGCGAATGGCTGTTCGACCCGGACGAACGCCTCCCCAGGGAGATCCTCGAGGAAGCCGACGCGGCGGGTCTTCGTTCGCTGGCCGTCCCGGAGAAATACGGCGGTGTGATATTCGACCCCAAGACCGAGTCTCAGACGTTCGCCCTCATCGCCACCGAGGTCGCCCGCGGAGACGCCGGCCTGGCCGACAAGCTGGCCCAGAACTGGAAGGTCTCGGTTCTGCTGCGATCCCTGGCTTCCGAAGCTCTCCAGGACATCTGGTTTCCCCGTTACCTGGCAGACCCCTCCTTTCTGATGGCTCACTGCCTCACCGAGCCAAAAGGCGCCTCGGACCGCTGGCTCCCGTACAACGTGCCGGAAGCGAACATGGACACCAAGGCCGTCCTCGAGGACGGTCACTGGAAGATCAACGGACGCAAGCACTACATCAGCAACGGCTACGACGCGTCGCTGTACGTCGTCTACGCCAACACCAACTCTTCGGTGGGGATGTACCAGGGGACCAGCAGCTTCCTGGTGCCGCGCGATACGCCGGGGTTGACGGTGACACGCTGCAACGAGACCATCGGTGGGCGCTTCATGAACAACGGCGAGATCGTGTTCGAGGACTGCCGGGTACCCGAAGATCATCTTCTGGCCAAGGACGACGCCCTTGGCAAGGCGGGGGTCTATTTCCGCCCGGGGAAGATCCTGCAAGCCGCCAAGAATCTGGGCACCGGGATCGCCGCATTCGAGGACACTGCCAGATTCGTGCAGGAGCACGTGCAAGGGGGCCGCATCCTGATCAAGCACCAGGCGGTGGCGGTACGCCTTGCCCAGATGGCGATCAAGCTGGACGCAATCAAGGCACTGCTGAAGCACGCCGCCCGGGCAGTTGATGAGGGCGCGGCGGACGCCGATCAATTGTGCAACACGGTCAAAGTCTTTGCATCGGAGGAGGTCTTCGAGGTCTGCAAACAGGCCCTGGAGTTGCACGGCGGACACGGTGCCATGCTCGAGATGGGGATTGAGAAGTACCTCCGCGACGC
>JAHEDM010000094.1 GCA_024641205.1 Actinomycetes bacterium | reverse complement strand
GGGCGGACGGCGCCAGGCGCATCTTGATCATTACCGACGGGGTGTTCTCGATGGACGGCGACATTGCCCCGCTCGACCGGATCGCCGACACAGCGGACGAATTCCAGGCGATGGTCATGGTGGATGACGCCCATGGAGAAGGAGTATTGGGTCGGGGTGGGCGTGGAATTGTCGATTACTTCGGATTGCATGGAAGGATCGAGATCGAGGTCGGCACCATGTCGAAAGCTTTCGGGGTCATGGGCGGGTACGTGGCCGGTTCCCGGGCAATGATCGATTGGCTGCAGCAGCGGGCGAGGCCGTTCCTCTTTTCGTCGGCGGTGACGCCACCCGACGTGGCGGCTTGTATCGCTTCGGTTGAGATCCTCCAGGATTCCACCGAATTGGTCGACCGCCTCTGGGCCAATTCCCGTTCATTCAAAGCGATGATGAGTTCCGCCGGGTTTGATATCGGCCAGAGCGAAACACCCATCACGCCGGTCATGCTTGGTGACGAAAGGGTCGCCCGCGAGTTCTCGCGGCGACTCTTTGACGAGGGAGCGGTCTTCGCCCAGGCGATTGCCTACCCGACCGTGCAATTGGGTACCGCCCGGATCCGGGTCATGATCTCCGCCGCTCACTCCGAAGACGACCTGAAGTATGGAACGGCCGCATTCGTCAAGATCGGCAAAGACCTGGGCGTTGTCTGAGGAGTTCCCAGTTCACGGGAATGGCATGTGGTGACTGGTGACTTGATATCGTGACTGCCATGACGTTGCCTGCTCCGGCTCTTCCGGCCTGGCTCGAGAAGATGGTTCCCTTCCGCCGATATCTGGTCCAGGCAGGAGACCATCGCAATCACGTGATGGAGATCGGCGAGGGTCGTCCGGTTCTATGTGTGCACGGCAACCCCAGTTGGGGCTTTCTCTACCGCAAGGTGGCTCTGGCACTGACCGGCCAACCGGTGCGGATGATCATGCCCGACCTGATCGGATTGGGACTCTCCGACAAACCGGGGGCGGTGGCCCACACGCTGGAAAACCACATCACATGGTTTGGGAAGTTGATCGATGTTCTCGATCTCGACGATCTCGTGTTGGTTGTGCAGGACTGGGGTGGGGCGATTGGCGTCGGAGCCATGGCCGACCGACACGAACGGTTGGGTGGTTTGGTGGTTCTGAATACGGCTCTGAGCGAACCAAAATCCAACTTCAAGGCCACGGCCTTTCATCGGTTCGGCCGGTTACCGGTGGTCAGCGATGTGGCGTACCGGTTGCTGGGCTTCCCCCAGATCGCGCTGGCAGCCGCCCAGGGTGACCGGTCCAGTATCAAAGGAGCGGTGGCCCGCGCCTACCGGTATCCGCTTCGCGACCGGCGACACAATCAAGCACCTCTGGCGCTGACCCGTATGGTCCCCGATTCCATGGACCACCCGTCGATACCCGCGTTGCGCCACGTGGGTGAATTCGTACGCAGCTACGAAGGTCCGGCAGAAATAGTGTGGGGAGATCGCGACCCGGTGTTGGGGAGAACTCGCAACCACATCGCCCGGATGCTGCCCCAGGCCGACGTCACGCGCACGGACGGTGGTCATTTCCTTCAGGAGGAGGTCCCGAAGGAGATCGCCAAGGCCATCCTGCGAGTAGCCGGGTCGTCCTGAACCTCTGACGTCTGACTTCCCGCCCTCTTCGCTCGCGAGAAGCTACTTCAGGACGAAGATGTTTCGCTCTGCGCAGAGGTCTTCGAGGATCTGCGGCCACACGGAAACGCTCACCTCACCGAGGTGAGCCTTCTTCAACAGGGCCATGTAGGTGCGGGACTGGCCGATGCCACCGCCGATCGAGAGGGGAATCTCGTCGTTCATGATGGCCTGGTGGTACGGCAGACGCAGGAAGTCCATCTGGCCGGTGATTTCGAGTTGTTTGACCAGAGCTTCTTTTGTGACACGGATTCCCATAGAGGTCAGCTCGTGGCGGCGTTTGGTCACGGGGTTCCACACCAGGATGTCTCCGTTGAGGCCGTGCATGGGCCGTCCATCCGCCGAAACGGTCGGTGTGATCCAGTCGTCGTAGTCGGCGGCGCGCATTTCGTGGGGATAGCCGTCTTCGAGGGTCCAGCCGATGCCGTAGATGAAAACGCCGGGGAATTTCTGCAACACCTGGGTCTCACGTTGCTTGCGCGGCAGATCGGGGTACATCCCGAGGATGTCTTCAGCATGGAGAAAGACCAGTTCGTCGGGAAGATCCGGGTATTGGTCGGTTCGGAGGGCGGGGAACAACTCCATCACGTGTTGTTCTGCGCCCTTGATGACTTTCCAGATCTTGCGCACGGTGTCGGTGAGGTAGTCCAGGTTCCGCTGGTCGGCCGTGATCGTCTTTTCCCAGTCCCATTGGTCAACGTAGGCGCTGTGATCGTGGTCGAGAAAGTAGTCCTTGCGGATCGCCTTCATGTCGGTGAGCAAGCCTTCACCCGGCCCCATGTCGAACTGTTTGAGAGCAACACGCTTCCACTTGGTGGCAGCCTGGACGATCTGCGCGTCGATGGGGTGCTGGTCGTGGTCGTGGGAGATGTGAAATCCGATCGGAGTGCGCGAACCGTCCCGATCGAGGTCGTCGTTCACACCGCTGTCGACATCGACGATGAGCGGGACCTGAACCATCATCAGATTGAGTTCCCCGGCCAGGTGCTCTTCGATGTATTGCTTGATGGCAAACACCGCGTGCATGGTCTCCTTGGGCGTCAGGAATGACCGGTAGTCATCTGGCAAGATTTTGGCGAGGTCGTCGTAGTTGCCGATTCCGGGTCCGGCCAGGTCGGCCTGCTTGCCCGACATGTTGCCTCCGATCATCTGTCGTGCACACCAATGTCGTGTGGTCGATCCTCCCTGTCGAAGATACTGCGCACGAGGCCACTGCTGTGAGGGCCGGTTGACCTATTGATGGTGGCGTACTGCCCTGCTGGTAACCGGAATATTCGACCGGATTGCAGGCCACCGTCGAGTAGGTTTGAACGCATGACCGGTGTGTTCGCCTTCGCAGCCATTGTCGGTTGGCCCTTCCTGCTCTTCTTTGTGTTCTTCGGGGGAGAAGGTGGCGATGCCGACCTCGACGCCGACGTTGATATCGACGCGGATCTCGACGTGTCCGGCGGCCCGGGCGGAGGCATCGCCGCGGCCGCGCTTTCCCTGCTTTCGTTCCGGTCGCTTGTGTTCTTTCTGGCGTTCTTTGGCGCGACGGGCTTGATCCTGACTGCGCTGGCGACGAACTCCCTCATCACGCTGGTCCTGGCCATCGGCTTGGGCTTTTTCGCCGCCGGCCTCAACAACCGTGTCTTCCGCTACCTCAAATCTTCATCGGTCGGTACCGAGGTGAGCGACCGGGTGTTGAGCGGCGCAGTCGGCCGGGTCACCGTGCCCATCTCCGCCGTCTCGAAGGGTCGAATCATCTGCGAGGTTGAAGGTCAGACGATCAACCTGACCGCCGTCCCGTTCGACCCGAGAGAAAAGAGCGAGTTCGGGGTTGGTGAATCAGTCGTTGTCGTCGAAGTCAATCAGGGCGCGGCGCGTGTGTCGTCGTTTCGAGAGCTTTCCTAGCCGAGAGGTTGCCAAATGGAAGTCGTGATAACCGTGGCCGTGACCGTCGTTCTGGCGATTGCGCTGGTGCTCATCAGCATTCGGGCCTTCATCGTGATTTGCCCACCAAACCTGGTGGCAGTCATATCCGGGCGCTCCAAGGAAGGGGAATCCGGATATCGCGTGTTGCGCGGTGGAAGGACTCTCCGGATTCCTCTGCTGGAGAAGGTCGATTGGATGGAGCTCAACACCATCGCGATTGACGTCGCCGTACAGAACGCCTACTCAAAAGGCGCCATTCCGCTCTCGGTACAGGCAGTCGGGAACGTCAAGATCTCCAGTCGCGAAGGTGTCCTCGATAATGCCATCGAGCGGTTTCTGGGCCGTCCTACCGAGTATGTGCAGAAGATCGCCAAGGAGACCCTCGAGGCCAATTTGCGCGGGGTGCTGGCCACCCTCACCCCCGAGGAAGTCAACGAGGATCGGCTCAAATTTGCCCAGACGCTCATCGATGAAGCCGATGACGACATGCGCACCCTCGGGCTCGACCTGGACGTTCTGAAGATCCAGAACGTCACCGACGAGGTCGACTACCTCGACTCGGTGGGGCGCAGGCGCACGGCACAGGTCATCATGGAGGCACGCGTCGCTGAGGCGGAACGTCAGACCGAGTCACAAGAAGCTGAGGCCGGTGCCAGGCGCCGGGCAGAGATTGCCCAGGTCAACGCCAACCTCGAGATCGTTGAGCGGTCCAACGCCCTCCGGGTCAGGGAAGCTGAACTGGAGGCCTTGGCCGTCGCCAAGGAGCGGGAGGCTGAGGTGGCAGGCGAGAAGGCCAAGGCGGTTGCAGAACAATCTCTCGAAACCGAGCGGATCGAACTACAAAAGCGCCGTCTGGAAGCCGATGTGATCACGCCTGCCCGGGCCGAAAAGGAGGCCAAGGAACTGCGGGCCAAGGGTGAAGCCGCCAAGATCATCGAGGACGGCGCCGCCCAGATCGAGGTGTTCAGGAGGCTCATCGAGCAGTATCAGTCGGCAGGCGAAGACGCCCAACAGATCTTTGTGCTCAATATGCTTCCCGACCTGCTCGGCCAGATCGTCGAAACGGTCAAGGGTGTTGCCATCGACAAGGTGACCGTCATTGATTCCGGGAACGGCTCGCAGGGAATCCCCGATTTCATGAGTCAACTCCCGGCGGCGGTGATCAAGCTCACCGAACAGGTCGAGACCGCCACCGGGATCAATATTCTGAGCGGGCTGGGAGCCAATCAGAAGGAAGCCGACGCCACGGTTGGAACCGGGGAGGAAGGCCCCGGCTCGTGACGGATCATTCCTGGTCGCGCATCGCCTGATCGATGAGACCAAGGGCAACGGCCGGTTGCACCCCATAGCGGGCTGCGGTCTGGGCGTAGGCCCTGGCCAACGCCGAGAGTTGTTGGCGGTGGAGAGTCTGGTCATCGGCCGGATTGGACACAAAGGTTCCATGTCGGCCACGCGTGTCGATCAGGCCGCCTGCCTCCAGTTCGCGATAGGCGCGGGCTACGGTGCCCGGGGCTACCCCCGCTGTCTCTGCCAGTCTCCTGATAGTGGGAAGCCGGGTTCCGACCGGCAGATCCCCGGTACGGATCGCCGCCCGGATCTGCTCCCGCAACTGGGCATACGGGGGCGTGGCCTCGGTCTGGTCGACGACGAATCTCACGCCCACAATGTACCTGCCCATTCCAGCCGTTAACCTCTATGTCTATGGCACGCCTTCGCCTCTTCGCCAACCTCAGGGAACTGGTCGGCTCCTCCGAGGTCGAGATCCAGGGGGACACCGTTGGAGCGGTGCTCGACCACGCGGCCGATCAATACGGGCAAGAATTCAAAGACAACCTCGGGCACGCCCGGGTGTGGCTCAATGGGGAACCGGCCGAGGCCCAAGACCCGGTGGGTCGCCTCGACGAAGTGGCGTTGATCCCCCCGGTGTCCGGCGGTGCGGCCGCAGCCACGGTCACCGTGAGCGGCATTCAAGTAGCGGCGGCAACGGTGGCGCTGCTGGTTGCCAATGCCTTTGCCGAACCCGCCTGGTTTGTTGCCATCCTGGTGGGAGTTGGAGCGTTCTGGGCCTGGGACATAAGCGGTGACGATGAGCCCGGCCGCCCGTATCGGGTCCCTGTGTTGTTCGCAGTGTTGGCCGGACCTCTGGCTACGTACGGATTCGAAGTCGCGGAACTCGTCCCGGCCGGGCGCGGTATTGGTCTTGGGGTTGCCGCAGGTTTGGCCGTCATGATCACTCTCATCGCTGCGGTCTCTTCGCCCCGACACCGCAGCCTCGTCTCACTGGTCTCGACCTCGATGGTTGCGCTCGCCGCCGCACTCTCGATTGGTTCTCTGGTACTTGTGCGCATCCAGACGGTCCTGGGTCAGGATCTGATTTGGGTGTTCTTGGCCATGGTGATCATTGGCAAAGCCACGGCCGGCTTGCTGGCTCGCGCCAGAACCCCTTCGCTTGATCCGCTCACCGGGGCCGTTCTGGCCACGGTACTTACTGCCGTGGTCGCATCGTTCATCTGGGATCTCGGCTTCGTTGGCATGTTCCTGGTGGGAATCTTCGTGTCGGTGGGGTTGGTGGCCGGCACATCGATGGGCAGCCTCATCAGAGTCGGTGAGGTGTACCTGACAGATTCCGTCGGTGGTTCGCTGGTTGCTCTGGATGGCCCGGTGCTGGCAGCTCTGGTCTATGCGCCGTTCGTCACCCTGTTGTTGTAAACACGTGGCGGTGACTTCTCAAGAGTTCCAGATCTCACTACGCTGATGGGCGTTATGCATTGGCTACGGGCGCGCCGCGTCCTCTTGATTTTTCCTCTTGTCTTGCTGTGGGTGTTCGCGTCCGCGCTACCAGCGGCCTCCGTCACCAAAGCACAAGTGGACGCAGCGTGCGCCGACTCGAAAGCAGCCCTCGACGAATGGGATGCTGCTGCGGCTCGCGCCGGCGAGGCGCTCGCCCGTTACAACGAGGTCAACGAAGAACTCGAGGGCGTCAGCCTGCGGGTATTGCAACTGCGCGATCGCATCGACGAGAAACAGACAGATGTTTCCGATATTCGTGAACGGGTGGTTGGCCGGGCGGTCGAAATGTACATGGATGGCGGCAGCCAGGTGACCGAGTTTGTCTTGTCTTCGTCATCCGTTGACGAAGTATTGACCGGCCAAGAGTTCCTCCAAGTGGTGACTGAAGAGGATATTTCTTCTCTCGACCACCTGGCCGCCCTCAAGAACGACATGGTGAGGTGGCAGGAAGAGCTGAAGGTCGATCAGGAACGCCTGGCGGTGCTCAACCAGGAAGCTCTCGACGTGGCCCAACTGATGGAAGACGCCATGAACAAGAAGGAGGCGGCCTACCGCACGCTGAGCGCCGACTGCAGGAAGCTCAGGTCGGATTACGACGCCCAACTGGCTGCCGCAGCTGCGGCAGCCGCGGCCAGGCAGAAGGGAGCGGCCGGTGGCGTACCCGCTTCGGTGACCGCCGGCTTTATCTGTCCGATGAGCTCGGGTGCCGTCCACTTCATCAATGACTGGGGATTCCCGCGCTCCGGCGGTCGGGGCCACAAGGGCACCGACGTGTTCGCTCCGATGGGGCAGCCGGTCTATGCGGTGGTGAGCGGAAACGTGCGAGCGTACACCAACTCGCTGGGCGGTAACTCCGTTTGGTTGACGGCCGACAATCGGACCGGTTACTACTACGCCCATCTGAGCAGCTGGGGCCCGGGTATCTCTACGGGCGTCTATGTATCGAAAGGCGACGTGATCGGCTATAACGGGAACTCCGGCAACGCCTACGGAGGGGCGCCCCATGTCCATTTCCAGATACATCCGGGAGGCGGATCACCTATGAACCCATATTTCACCCTCAAAGCTGCGTGTGGGTAACGCTATGACCATGGAACATCGCCGTCGCATCGACATCCTGCTCGATCCGGACTTCCTCACCGACCTGGAAACGGCCCCTGTCGCCGAGCTGCGCGACCGCCGCCGGATGGCAGACGAGGTAGAGACCGAACTTTCGTTCTATCGCCGCCTTCTCCACGGACGAATGGATTTGCTGGCCTTCGAACTGAATCGCCGCAGTGGCGAGGAAACCCGGTCGCTGATCGAAGCGTTACCCGAGATTCTTGGTGCAGGCGAACGGGCCGGGGGTCAACAGCAGCGGGTTCCGCAGGTGCTTGCTCCCGACCTGCCCGAGGAGCGGCGGCGTCATATCGACCGGGTGCTGGAAGACGACTTCCTCTCTCGCCTGCCCGAATGCGGGACGGACGAGCTCTCCGAGATTCAGGTGGTCCTGGCCGAAACCGAGCAAGAGATCTCCACCGGCCGCAAGGCGGTGCAGCAGGTGTTCGATACGATCCAGGCTGAGATCATGCGACGGTACAAGGAGGGGCAGGTCGATCCGGACGAACTCCCGGTCGGCTGAGCCCGCGCCCGGTGCTGGCTCGCGTCGTCCGCAACGGGCTCGTTGAAGCCGAACACGACGGGGCGGTGTGCGCGGTTGACGTTGACGGTCGTTTGGTTGCATCTTCCGGCGACCTCGAACGCGCGTTCTACCTGAGATCCGCCGCCAAACCTTTCCAGGCGACG
>JAHEDM010000093.1 GCA_024641205.1 Actinomycetes bacterium | reverse complement strand
TGCGGCTGGCAGTCTTCTGATCGATGGAGATGGCCGGTGATAGCCCCTCGATGAAGTCGACGTCTGGTTTGTCCATCTGCCCCAGAAACTGGCGGGCGTAGGCCGACAGGCTTTCGACATAGCGCCGCTGACCCTCGGCGTAGATCGTGTCGAAGGCCAGCGACGACTTCCCCGACCCGGAAATGCCGGTAAACACGATCAACTGATCGCGCGGCAGTTCCAGGGAGAGGTTTTTCAGGTTGTGTTCGCGGGCACCGCGAATAACGATGCGATCAGTGGACATGAATGCATAGACCTCGGACCCGCGATTGTAGTTGGGGGGTGTGACAAGCAATTACAGCGCGAGAAGTGTTGTTCAGTTCCGCCGCAGGTGGAAGAGATCTCGGGTCGCCGAAACGGCAGTAGAGGCCTCAACCATGAAACGTTTGGCCACTGCCTCCATGAACAATTCCCGTGTGTAGTCGTCCCGATCGACCTTACGGGTCGCCATCAGCCGTCGGCTCATGGGGTCGTCTGGCCCGACGAACTCGACGATCGAGTGCGGCGATGTTTCGGCTACAAGGTCGAGAAATCCGGCGATGGGCACCTCACCGGCCAGACAGATGTGATGGATGACGGCTAGCCAGATCGCCAAGTCGGGATCCGCTCTCTTGACCAGGGTGCGCCGCTCCCGACCGCGCCATCCCCGATCAGGAGACGGATCGGCCATGTCCATCACGAGCGGGAAGATGCCTTTGGAACCGGCGTCACGCAAGCGCCGGTACAAGGCGTCGATCGCGCCTGCGTCACTGTCAAGGGCCACTACCGATCCGAAATGCTTGGCGAGGATCTCCGCGAACGCCCCGGTGTTGGCACCAACGTCCCATGCCACGGGTCCGGGGACGCCTTGCGCAACCGATTCCACAAATCGCTCCTTTTGGGCGCGCTGGGAGTCCTCGTACGAATGATCGAGTTCGTAACCTGCCCACACACTGGCTGAACTCGATTCGAGCGATTCGATCAGACGCCGCATCTTCTGCAGTGACGCAAGTACCGCCTCAAGCGGCAGCGACGTGCCCGTTCTCAACTCTGTCCGCTCTTCGGTTGCCAGGTTGCGGGCACGTACCTCGATCTTGCTGCGCAGGTAGACATGCGAGAGCACGCCGCGCCGAAATCGCCTCAGGCCGGGAAACATCCCGGCCAGCTCGGTCACGGGTATGCCGGCCAGACGTCCGCGGATGTACGGCTGAAATGGCACCGACAAGTACGCCTCCAGCAGGAGCGGAGCCAGGAAGTGATCGCAGAACTGGCCGTAGGCCGTCCAGACCCCATCGAACCCCTGCTCGATGGAAGTGAGATCAATCATCACCGGCCGGCTGCCGTCGAATACCACGTTGTAGGCGGTTGCGTCTTTCATCTGAAATCCTGCCCGGAAACAGGCTTCGGTCACGTTCAAGGTCAACAGGGCAGCATCCTGGAGCATGGTGAAGCTCCATTCGTACGGATAGCTCACGACCGGCACTCGACGGGCTTCCAGTACGAGGTTGGTGGGAACTCCCGGAGGTGGGCTTCCGGGAGGTTCGGCTTTCCAGTGGTCGATCAACCAGCCCCGCTCCAGGAGTTCACCAACCAGACCGGCATCGGTCGCAGCCGCATGACTACGGGCCGCCTTGTCCGAGAGCCCGCGAAAGATCCGTCCATCCTGGACGAAGACGGTGGCATCGGGATCGCGAAAAGATGCCGGCTCAACGTCAGGCATCAACCGTTCGACTCCTCCTGAGGCTTCCTGGAGAAGGCGGTCTTGATTCGGTTCCAGCGGAACTTGACCAGCGCAGCCAACCCCGCCAAGCCCCCGATGAGTAGCTGAATGAGCAGGCTGCCCGCTCCTGGATCAATGTAGGCGAGTATCAGATGCATGGTCAATCAGCCTCCGTTAAGGGTCACGAGTTCAACTTCTGTGGTCGGATACGGATCGCCGTCGGGAGTCGGGAAGATCAGATGTCGAGGTGGCAAGGGTTCAAGCTCCTCTCCCGTGGCACAACCCACCAGCAACCGCATGCCATTGATAAGGTCCACATCCTGCTTCACTTGCTCGCATCCGGCCGGCAGGCGATAGGCGGAAAAGACACCGAACCGCTCAAACCGATCGGCGTCGGTCCACTCCCCGGGCGGCACGGCTACCTGGCCGTACCCGTCCGGACCATGATCTCCGGTAATGAACACCACTGAATCATCGCCCAGATCGTCCAAAAACCTGAGGATCTTCGTGTTCACGCACTGGATCTGTTCCACGTACCCCGCTTTGCGGTCTTCCCATGCGGGTGTGTCGAGTAGAAAGCGCGCCCCAACGGCTCCGCCGCCTGGCTGCGGCTCAGGTCGCACCCGGCATCGACCGTCGACGTTCAAAGGGGGATGAGGCAACAACACGTGGGCGAACACAAACCGGGGAGTTTCAGACCCGACTTGGGCGACGCGAGTGAGATCGTCCAGGGCACGCAGCCCATTTTGGGCAAAGGCGTGCCCGAACCATTGTTCCAGTGGGGCCGACAACGGCGTCCGGTTGAGCAGCGTCCACGATGCCTCGTCGAGAAAGCCGGCTGGGTAGCAGATGTCGACGTTCGGGCCACACCGAGAGCCGTCCCACCCACTCTCGATGTGTACATTTTGGTACCCAAGATCCGTCAACGAAGCAACGACCGGGTTGCCGCCCCGGATGATCTGGTAGAGAGCCAGCCGGAGCGGGTGATCGGGGACCACACCCGGATCGACCAGGTAGCTCATTGCCAGCGTGCTGGCGACCGAGGCGGCCGTCATGGAATAGTTGGAGGTGGCTGCCTCGGGAACCACAAACCCATGGTCGATCATTTCATCCAAAAAGTCTTTGTTTGAGTATCCGTATGTTTCTTCGAGAACGTCGGCCCTTCCGTAGCCGTCCAGAATTACGAAGTAAACGTCGGGATGAGGCCCGGAAGCATCTGATGGCTCCAGCTCGGGAACCGCGAGCGAAATAGCGTCTGCGGCGTACCAGCTCACCAGGCTGGGCAACGGGGTGGCCACCAGAGCCACGCCCATCGTCATCACCACGACCCGGAACACCTGCGCATCGCCGAATCGCACCGACGCCCACACCAGCACCGCCAGAACCACCACCGGCACCAACACGCCGGCCACCACGGGAGAAGCCGACACTTCCTCCCCCAATGCCCTCAATGCCGTCCAAGAAAAGAATACGAACAGCACAACGGCACCGATCCCGGTGGCACGATGCAGAGTCATCCGCCGTGCGAGAATGGCGACCAGCGCGCATGCCAGCAGAAAGGCACCGCCGGCAATCACGAAGAATTTGACGGGTGAAGCTCCGCGCGGGGCATTGACCGCCAGCAGCGAGAGCGGCGAAAACAGGCCGTAGGCCGCCAAGATGAGCGCGCTCGACAGCCATCCCACCTGCCATAGAATTCGATTCCTTGGTTCCGTCACTTGCCACCTGCTTCAAAATGCAGACTCGACCTCAGGAGCATTGGATGAACACGCGACCAGATGAGCCAATGCCTCCCAAACACGGGTGCTATGAGTATTTCGGTCGGTTTCAACTCGGGCTGGAGAGAGTTCCTCACCCTTGGACCGGACCAACCACGAGGCTCATCATTTCAAGGATTGTTCGCCAAAGTGCCGCCGGCTGCTCGTGACTCCGACTCCGCGGCAAAGAGAACGAGCACAAAAGTCGTGAATATCGGTGCGACGGCTCTGGTGATGTCGAAGTAGTTCAGCCACACCTGTTGGGTGAGCAGCGGTGCCAGGACCACGAATCCGAGGCTTGAATAGGAAACAAATGATGGACGGCGCTTCGCCTGCATGGCTGCCACCAGCACCAATGCAATCATCACGACACCAAACAACAGATTGCGGCCCGGCTCCTCGATCCATTGAGAGACCGCACCGGCCAACCCAACGAAAGGAAGGCCGAGCTCCTCAGATTGGGTGGTCAACAACGGCACGCCCATCTGGAAGCGAACCCAGACTGCCCACAACAATGCTCCCAACGCCGGCCAGGCGACTATTTCGACCGCCTTGGTGCGATCGGTCTTCCACAACCGAATAGCCAGGCCGAAAGCAACCAGGATCATCGCCTCACGAGCCAGGACCGCGAAGGCCAGGGCCACCACAGCTCCAGTGTGCCTTCCTTCCACAATGAGCCAGACACCCAGCACTGCCAGAGCCCAGCCGAGCGCGCCTGCCCCATCAATGATCAGCTCGAAGATGACTCCTGGATTGAGCGCGAACGCCAGCCCCAACCACGGGCTCGACCCAAGCGACACCGCCAACCTTGAGGTTGCCCATGTCCCCAGCGCAATGGCGAGAAGATTGACAACGATGAGACTCCAAACCACCGCCCAACCTCTGAGCAACCCGCCTGCGGAAGCGAGCAGCGGGTAAAGCATCCGTTGCGTCCGGTAGACGGGCCGATCGATGAGGGTTGCGTTTTCGTCCGGGTCGAGCAGCAGCGGATCATGGGCCTGGATAAAGTAGTATTTTCCGTCGTGCCCCAGAGGTGCGACCGGCCTTACGTGATCCAGGCGTTCTTCAACATACCCGATGATGCCTGGATCATCCTTGCCGACTCTCAAGAGCGCCGAGGCGTCCCAGCCGATCGCCGAAAGCAGCGACACGATGATGAGGGAACCGATAATTGTTCCCAGGAGAGAAACGAGCAGAGAAAGGTGCGATCGTTTCCCGACAGTGTGCTGCGAACGCATCATGTGTTCCTCTCGCCGGGATCTGGCCGCGCGACTACTAACAAATGACCCGACTTGCGCTCCTCCAGGCCGCGCTAGCCTACCCGGGCCCTCTCGGTCAGTTGCGGAACCTCCATACAGAACATTACGAGAGCCTGCAGGAGAAGCACTTCCGTGCCGACAACCTTCTAGTGCACCGAGACACAAGGTCCCCGACGGTACCCATGACTAGCTCCCTATCCGATAGCGGCAACATCGCAGTCGATGGGGAGGCCACGCTATTGCATCGCCTTAGTCGGTCGAACACCATCCTCTTCCTGGCGTGGTTCGCGCTGATTCTCCTGCTGAAATGGCCGACGTTGACCGAGCCTCCAGTCTGGGACGCTTCGATGAGCGTATTCCCGGCGGCCATCACCCTCGCCGAGAACCAGATCGACCTTGGGTACTTGCTGGACCAACCGGGCTACCTGGATGGAGGGCCCAACGTTCACAGCCTTTCCATCATCACCTGGCTCACAGCCGGCGTGATCGCTGTCGTCCGCTCCGGGCCTACATTGTTTCCGATCCTGCACGTGATCCATTTTCTCGTTGCAGCGTTTGCCTTCACGGGCGTCTATCGCCTTGGCGAATTGGCCTTCGGAAGCACGTTGGCCGCAGCCACTGCTGTCACGGCTCTGACCGTCCCGGTCGTTCTCACCCAAGTCGGTTCCATGTACCTGGAGATAGCGCTGCTGGCAACCGCTGTCCACGCCGTGCTCGCTTGGCACCGAAACCGCCTGATGGCGGCCAGCGTATTCGCGATGGCAGCGGTGTTGATCAAGGGTCCGGGCGTGCTCATTGCCGGTGCACTGGCGGTAGCCGCTCTCCTCACCAGGCGACCCTGGCCGGAGAAGCTCCGCTCGGCGTCAATACTTGTGACACCGTCGGTCATCGTCAGTCTCCTGCTGTTCAATCACGCGGCCGTGGACAGTTCCTTCACCTATGGGGTCTTTCGCCGGGAAACAAGTTGGTACCTCAGCCATATCCCGGACGTGCTTCTCCTCCTTCTGCTCTTCGCTGTCGCAGCGCTCGTGACACTTCGTCACGACGCCCGAGGCAATGTGTCATTACCCCCTGAGCATGAACAATCGCATTCGGTTCTGATGTCCGCTGCGCTCGTCGGGCTGAGCTTCGTGGGTTTCTTCTTCGTGTTGCTGCCCCTAACAGGCAAGTTCTTCTCGGTGCTCCCCCGCTATTACACATTCGTGGTGCCCTTCATGCTCCTGGGGTTGGTGGCGGTTGCCCATCGGTGGAGAGCAAGGGCGGTGGCGTTCGGCGGATTAGCCCTACTTCTCGCCTTTTCGATCATGAATCGCAACGGGAGTTACTACCCCGACAACGACCTCGAGAATTTCGCGCTTATCGAACGATCGGGTGCGTACGTACCACTCCTTGACCTCCAACAGAAAGGGATTCAGGCTATCGAAGACCTGCCAGACGACCTCCCGGTGTTCTACGATCAACCCGCCCACTACAAACTGGCGTACCCTCTGATGGGATACGCGAGCGGTCCGATGCCGAAAGGACACAGCATCCTCTTTGAGACACCGTTCCGGGATGGCCGTCTCGCGGATTTTCCGGATGAGTTCTACATGCTCTATGAATACTCGTGGCTCGGCGGCGAATTGGTCCAATCAGTCCGGGAACAGGCCCTCGCCGACCCGACTCGCGATGTGATCGTGAAAGAACTCTGCTCATCATCTTTTTGCAGCGAACTTATCCATGTAAGGCCAACTACCGTCCCTTGATCTCTACCAATTCAGCCGTGACGACCGCTAAGTTCGGGGAAGTCCTTTGACCGAATTCAATGACATACCTTTCAACCGGCCATCGCTGGAAGGAAATGAGTTGGCCTACCTCCGAGCCGCGGTCGAATCGGGCCACATCTCGGCGGGAGGGCCTTTTGGTCACAAAGCCTCGGAACTTCTCATTAGAGAGACTCACGCCGCCGACCTCCTCCTCACCACCTCATGCACTTCCGCGCTGGAGATGTCGGCGTTGCTACTCGACCTGCGGCCGGGTGACACGGTCATCGTGCCCTCTTTCACCTACGTCACGAGTGCCCTCGCCTTTGTTCGCGCAGGTGCCCGAATTGTCTTTGCCGACATTGAGCCTTTGACGCTAGGACTCGACCCATTGCATGTGGCCGAGCTCATGGATGAGAGTGTTCGAGCCGTTGTGGCCGTGCACTACGCAGGTATCGGCTGTGATCTCGAAGGACTGCGAGCTGTCCTCGCTGAATGGGATGGCGTAGTTCTCATAGAGGACAACGCACACGGACTGTTTGGCACCTACCGGGGATCCCCACTGGGGAGCTTTGGACGTTTCGCGACTTTGAGCTTTCACGAAACCAAGAACATCAGCTGCGGGGAAGGTGGAGCACTCGTTCTCAACGACCCGGCTGATGTCGAACGCGCCCACGTCATCTACAACAAAGGCACGAACCGGCGCTCATTCATGCTCGGGGAAGTGGACAAATACTCGTGGGTCGATACAGGCTCATCGTTCGGCATGTCCGACCTTCTCGCCGCGTATTTGCTCGGGCAGTTGGAGCAATGGGAGAAGATCGTCGCCATGCGGCAGGCCGTGTTCGACCGATATCTCGAGCTTCTGATGCCCCACCAGGACGATCTCGAGTACCGGCTTCCCATCGTGCCATCCGACCGCAACCCGGCCTACCACATGTTCTACGCGCTGCTCGAGAATCAACAAAAACGCGACCACATCCTTCGAGGTCTTCGCGACGAAGGAATCCACGCCACATTCCATTACGTTCCACTGCATAGCTCATCCGCCGGATTGCGCTTTCAAGCGAAACGATCGGAGTGCCCGGTGACAGACAACATCAGCGGACGGTTGCTTCGGCTTCCCTTCTTCAATGACCTTCCCCTCCAGGACATCGAGAGAACGGCCGAGGTATTCCTCAAGGAAGTTCAACAATGAATGTCTCCGTGGTCGTCCCGGTCTACAACTCCGAGGAATCCCTGCCCATGCTCGTCGAGCGAGTGGCCGCAGTCCTCGTCGACCATGCTGATTTCTTTGAAGTCATCCTCGTAAACGACGGGAGCGGCGATGGGAGTTGGAATGTCATCTCCAGATTGGCCGATGAGCATGCCTGGTTGACGGGGATCAACCTTGCCAGGAATTACGGGCAACACAACGCTCTTTTATGCGGCATCCGAGCGGCCTCCTACGAGGTCATCGTCACCATGGACGACGACCTTCAGAACCCGCCGGAGGAAATTCCGGTTCTGCTCGCAAAACTAAGTCCCGGAATCGATGTCGTCTACGGCGCGCCGGAGTCGGAACAACACGGGATGCTGCGAAACCTGGCCTCCCGTTTTTCGAAGCTTGCCCTGGCTACCGCCATGGGGGTAGAGACAGCTCGAAAGGTGAGCTCTTTCAGGGCATTTCGCACGAATCTCC
>JAHEDM010000092.1 GCA_024641205.1 Actinomycetes bacterium | reverse complement strand
GGCCCGTGACAACAGCAAAGTCACAATACGGACAGAGCCGGGCACAGAACGGGATATGAATGTAGGCCGCTGCCCAATCTCCAGCCGCATCGGCAAGGTCGGCCGAATCAGGCGAACCGATCGCGATGGTCATTCGTCGTCTGCGGTTTGCAGCGCCGAGATGAAGGCCTCTTGCGGCACCTCGACTTGCCCAACCATCTTCATACGCTTCTTGCCTTCTTTCTGGCGTTCGAGGAGTTTGCGCTTCCGGGAGACATCGCCTCCGTAGCACTTGGCGATGACGTCCTTGCGAGCCGCCTTGACGGTCTCCCGAGAGATGATCCGGCTGCCGATGGCTGCCTGGATGGGAACATCGAAAAGCTGCCTGGGAATGAGCTTGCGAAGCCGCTCCACCATTCGCTTTCCGTACTGGTACGCCTTGTCGCGATGAATCACCGTTGAAAACGCATCGACCGGCTGACCGTTGAGCAGGATGTCGACCCGGACCAAATCGGAAAGTCGGTAGTCGAGCGGCTCGTAATCAAGCGAGGCGTACCCGCGGGTACGGGACTTGAGGTTGTCGAAGAAATCGAAGACCACCTCTGCCAGCGGCAGGTGGTAGATGAGTTCCACCCGCTCGGGACTCAGATACTGCATGTGTTCCATCACTCCGCGGCGGGACTGGACCAGCTCCATGATCGTCCCGACGTATTCGGAGGGTGCAATGATCATGGCCTTGAGGAACGGCTCATCCATATGGTCGATACGGTCGGGGGCGGGGAGGTCCTGCGGTGAGCGAATCTCTCGCACCGTTCCGTCGGTGAGGGTCACCTGATACGCCACCGAGGGTGCGGTCGCAACCAGGTCGAGGTTGTACTCGCGTTCGAGCCGCTCCCGGATGATCTCCATGTGGAGGAGGCCGAGGAAGCCGCACCGAAATCCGAATCCGAGCGCCCGTGAGGTCTCGGGTTCATAGACGAGGGCCGAATCATTGAGACGCAGCTTCTCGAGGGCCTCCCGGAGCCGTTCGAAGTCCTCGCCGTCGGCGGGAAAGAGCCCCGAGTAGACCATCGACTTCGGATCCTGGTATCCCGGCAGAGGCTCGGTGATCCGGCCCGCGTGCATGACGGTGTCGCCGACCCGAATGCGGTCGATCTCCTTGACGCCGGTAATCAGGTATCCCACTTCGCCGGTCCCAAGTTCGGGGACGCGCACCGCTCTGGGAGTCAACACGCCAACTTCCGTTGCCTGGTGCTTCTCCGAAGTTGCCGTGAACAGCACCGTATCGCCATCGTGCAACGATCCGTCGACAACCCGCACGTAGCAAACCACCCCCCGATAGGCGTCGTAGTAGGAGTCGAAGACCAGCGCTCGCAGAGGCCCATCGGGACGCTGCGGTGGGGTCGGGACATCCCGCACGATCCGTTCCAACAGCTCTTCGATCCCGCCTCCGGTCTTAGCCGATACGCGAATCACGTCTTGTGGGTCGATGCCAAGCACGGAAGCAAGTTCGGCCGCGGCCCTCTCCGGTTGGGCGGCAGGCAGGTCGATCTTGTTGACCACGGGGATGATCTCCAACCCTGCCTCGAGGGCCAGAAAGGCATTGGCCAGGGTCTGAGCTTGAACGCCCTGGGCTGCGTCAACAAGCAGAACGGCCCCTTCGCACGCAGCCAGCGACCGGGAGACCTCGTAGCTGAAGTCAACATGGCCGGGTGTGTCGATGAGGTTGAGGATGTAGTCCTGGCCGTCGATGGACCGGTATGTGAGGCGCACGGACTGGGCTTTGATCGTGATCCCGCGCTCCCGCTCCAGGTCCATGGTGTCGAGCACTTGCTCGCGCATTTCCCGCTCGCTGATGGCTCCGGTGCGTTCGAGGAGCCGATCGGCGAGCGTCGACTTCCCGTGGTCGATGTGCGCGATGATGCTGAAGTTGCGGATGTTCAACGAGGCTCCGAACGAGGCGGTGTGGCATTGTACCGATGACCGAGGCGCTGCTATCCTTCCGTGCCGTTCGAACCTTGAGGCGAAGAGCCCCGGGTCGATTCCTCGAATCACGAAAGTGTCTTCCGTATGGCCAATATCAAGTCACAGATGAAGCGAAACCGCCAGACCGTAAAGCGCACTGAGCGTAACAAGGCGATTCGATCTGAACTCAAGACCCGCATGAAGGCCGCTCTGACGGCCGCCGAATCCGGCGATGCCGTTGAGACCGAAAAGGCTCTGAAGCTCGCCCAGAAGCGCATCGACACTGCCGTTTCGAAGGGTGTGCTCCACAAGAACACCGCTGCCAGGCGCAAAGCCAGACTCACCAAACGAGTCAACGAGCTCGTCAACAGCTAGCAATCGTTGTTGTTTTTCGAGAACCAACAATAAGAACTAACCGGCCCTGCGGGCCCTTCCTCCGTACCAGAGACAGAGAGCCACGGTCAACCGTTCCATGGTGACCCGGTGCATGTCTTCGGGAGCCGTCTTCAACAGCTGATCGGCCCTGCTCAGCGCGGTCAGGGCCCGCTGGAGATCAGTGTCACTGGTACTGCCCCGTCTGCGCCAGGCCTTCTGAACCGGGAACGACTTCGGCTGTGTACCCAGCCATTCGGCCAGGGTTTCCAGATTTGGCGCCGCAGCCGCCAGTGCCTTGCGCCGCAAATCGCTCTCGAGGAAGCCCATGAGTTGCAGCGGGTGGCCGTGGACCAGGAAATCTGCCAACCGGCGCAGTGCTTCCGCAATGTCCCCATCTGCGACTGCATCTGCGTAGTACCACATCGGCTCGTCTGGTCGATTCTGAAACCGAGCCAAAACATCATCACGGGTAACTGCCTCACCGGGTGAGAACTGATCAAGCGCCTGGGAAAGCCCGGCGACATCGGACCCGAAGCGCTGCAAGAGAGCAGCTGCGGCATCGGCATTGAGTTTGAGCTTGCGGTCCCGGATCTCGCCGCTCAGCCAATCCGCCGCGTCCCGCTCCCGAAGCTTCTTCACCTCCATGGTTTCGCCGAGCGACCGAACGGCCTTCGCCAACCGGGCAGGCATAGCTCCCGTTGTCAAGAAGACAACCGTCACGGCCGCGGGGTCGGCTGCTTCCAGCAATTCGATGATGACATCCGCCTCGGCGGCCTGAAGCGAGTGAGCGTCGAGAATCTCGATTCCCTGCCGATCACCGAACAGCGACCCGGATTGCAGGGCAGGAACAATTGGCTCAACCGCCGGTCGAAGAACACCGCCTTGGCCCGGGTCCTCGGCTCCCCTGCTCGGCACATCGATCCTCACGACCCCGGATCGCTCTACCCCGGCTTGGGCCAACAACCGACGGCTGATTTCGAGCATCTCCTGGCGCTCACCTGGTCCGGCATCGGAGGGGCCTTTGACGTGGATCACGTATTTCACGATGCCGGCTCTTGCACATCGCGACCGTACAAGCGCACCAGGTCGCAAGCGGCTTCGACATCATGGACCCGAATGACATCTGCCCCGTATTCAAGCGCGAGGGTGGTATACGCCATGACCCGCGGAAACTCACGTTTGCGGGGAACGGGAATCAGGACTGGATGCCCCAGGTCGCGCAGGTCGCCGAGCTGGCGGATCACCTCCATCTGCTGGAGCGTGTACAGGCGGTAGTCGCTCCGATAGTTGATCGAGAGGCCTGGATCTACCAACACATCGGTAATGCCTGTGGCATCAAGGGCGGCGATGCGTTCGGCTAAACGTTCGGCCATAGTCCCCGCCTTTTCGGGGACGAATTCCATCGCATCGACCTGCAGCGGGTTCTTCCCCTCGATGTACATGACGATGGCAGGCACTCCCGCTGCGGCAACAACGTCGACCATGCGCGGATCCTGCAGTCCACCCGTGTCGTTGATGATGGCCGCGCCGGCCGCCGCCGCCGCCGATGCCACTTCCGGTTTCCACGTGTCGACCGCAACGACGAACCCGTCTTCAACGAGCAGCGCAAGGGCGGGGAGTAACCGGAGCAGTTCCTCTTCGGCAGACAACTCGACGTTCTCGTAGTGCGAGGATTGAGCTCCGAGGTCAATGATTGACGCTCCGAAACTCCGATAGTCACGGGCCATACGCAACGCGTCGTCGGGCGACCGGGCGACCGTATGCTGATTACGCGACTCGGGCGAGACGTTGAGGACACCCATCACATAAGTGCGATCGCCGGGGAAATCGAACCGGCGACCGCCTGCTGCAAATGATGCCACCGGCTGCATGTGTTTGGTTCTCGAAGACTGCCCCATCGCGGCAGCGTAGCGCGAACCCGTCACCGAGCTAGTGGAAGGATCACATCGCCATCCCGGTCGGTTCGAAGAACGTCCATTCCCGCCTCTTCCAAGGTGGCCACCACATCCTCAGAGGGATGCCCGAAGGTGTTCGGACCGACACTGATCACCGCAGTCTCCGCCCGACTGGCGAGCAGCCATTCCAGATCCGACGTTGCGGCTCCCTGGTGGGGAACCTTCAAGACGTCGGCAGCCACAGGACCGAGTTCTTGCTGGGCGATCACCTCGATATCGCCGGGCAGCAGCACGGTCCGGCCATTGACGGTTGCGAGCAGAACCAGCGACTGGTCGTTTGGGGAGGCGTACCGGCGGACCGGACCGAGTACCTCTATATGGATGCTTCCGATATCCGCGCTCCATCCCGCCGATGGCCTTTCAACTGCAACCCCCCGGGAACCGGCCATTGCCAGCAACTCCTAGAACAATGGACCGCCATCGACGAAGCCCGGGTGCCACAGCCTTCGTACCGGCACACTCTCCAGAGCCGCCACCATTCCCGAAACATGATCTGCATGCGGATGCGAAAGCACGGCAAGGTCAACCCGGTCCACCCCCATCTGGCGAAGTTTTCGAAGGAGCAGCACAGGATCCGGGCCTCCATCAACCAGCACCGTCTCCCCCGCGCTGCCCCGCACCAGGATGGCGTCCCCTTGACCAACATCGAGGACGGCAACCCCAGCACCGCGGATGGGGGCCGTTGGCACGAAGGCGATGACTGCCAGCAGGACGGCACCGGCCAACACCGCCGGAGCCCGAAGGGACCGCCATCCGGTCATCGCCAGCACCACCGCCACCAGTATCAGACCGGACGGTTCCAGCTGGGGCCACGGCGCGGCCGCCCGGGCGATTCGGAGCACGAAACCGGCCGCTACGACGGCCAGATCGGTGAGCGGCTTGACCCCCAACAGAACCCCCATACCCCCCGACGTCGTCGAGGCGAGTACGAGCGGAGCGGCCAGGAGGTTGGCCAAGGGGGAAACAAGCGGCACCGAGCCGAAGTGGAAGACAAGGAGGGGCGCGACCGCGATCTGGGCGCTCGCCGTCACTGCAAGCGATGCTGCCAGCCAACGGGCCCGAGCGAGGCTGAAGATGTTTGCCCCGGCGATTACGCCGATGGTGGCGGCCACAGACAGTTGAAAGCCGACATCGGCAGTCAGTTCTCCGGCAACCAGGAGAACCCCACCCACGGCCGCACCAAGCGCCGACCAGGGGGAAAGCGCGACGCCGGCAGTCCGAGCCGCCAGGACGAGCCCGGCCATGGCCGACGCCCGCAGCACAGACGGTTCCCACCGGGTGATCACCACGAAGAGCGCCAGTCCGGCTACTCCGGCCAGCGCGCGCCGCCGAGGACCCATGGCCAGCGGCCCCGTGATCACCCACCACAGCGCCAGGAAGACCGCAACGTTGCTGCCTGAAACTGCCACGAAATGGGAGAGACCGGCCTGGCGGAGTTGTTCGGCGTCGAGCTGCGGCAGGTCCCGAACGTCTCCAATCAAGAACCCACTGACCAGGGCTGCGGCAGGATCCCGGCCGTACCCATCCAACCCGGCCGCAACCCTACCCCGCACTGCGTTTCCCATCTGGAAGAGGGGATCACCGGCCTGACCGAGAAGCGTGACCCGCCGGGCGGAGATCCGGCCTGCGTATGCGTCGCCCCGGGCATAACCGCCGGACGGACGGGCCGTTCCATCGACTTGGACCCGCTGATGGGCCGCAACGTCGACGGGCTCGCGCAGCCCGATCAAAAGTGGAGCTCCCCGCCAGTCGAGCCACCTTCCCCCCTGCTGGAGATGAGTGGGTTGCATCAAGAACCAGTCGCCGTTGCGACCCGGCCGAACATCGTCCATAGCCCATCCCGCCACCCGAACCGGGCCGTCCAATGCTGCGGCAGCCAGCGTCTCACGTTCATCAAGAGCCGCTTGTGTCCCGGAAATGGCGCCGCCCACGAGACAGGCGGCGAGAAGCAGGACGCCGCCACGCCGGGTCAAAGCGACCCAGAGGATCCCGACCCCGGCCCCAACCAGAATGGAGGTCGACCCGACAGCCCGGCCGACGGCGGCTCCGACCCAAACCAGTCCCCCGGCAGCCAGAGCCAACCGTTCAGGACCGGAGGGAAGCCGGAGGCGACCCACCATTGACTTCACTTGAGAACCAGCGCCTCGCGCAGGGCTGCCAGCTTCCCTTCACCAATGCCGGGCACGTCGAGCAGGTCCTCAACCGCTTGGAATGGGCCATGCTCTTGGCGATACGCGAAGATGCGTTGCGCAAGCACTGGCCCAACGCCCGGCAAGGCCTCCAGGTCGGTGGCCGTTCCGTGATTGACGTCGACCAACCCACCGTCGTCTTCGCCGGTGACCACCCCGCCGCCGATCACCTCGCCCTTGACGGGGACAATCACCTGATCGCCGTCTTCAACGGCTGCAGCCAGGTTCAGCGCGGAAAGCTCTGCCACGGCCAAGGCTCCTCCTGCTGCGGCAACCGCATGGGCAACCCGATCCCCCGCGTGCAATACCACCAAACCGGGTCGGTGAACGGCACCTGCGACGTGGATGGTTATCGACGCAGCTTCGGTCGATGACTCCGAACCATTCCGCTCGTCGTAGGCGATCGCTACCGGCGGCGGCTCCGACTCCGGAGCTCCCAACCAGACGCCGGCCAGTCCGGCCAGCCCGAGGATGGCCAGCGCCGCCATCACATGTATTCGTTGCACAATCCGACCTCGAGATCAGTGTCCAGAGTCCTTGTATCAGTTGACGCCTGCCGATTGAAGTAGGTTGCAGATCACATCCGCGTGGAGGAACTCATGGACCGCTACCGCATCGAACCAGGCACGTTGGTCGATCTCACCCGGTGGGACCCGGCCGATCAAAGCGCCCTCGAGGACGACAAGAAGACCGCCCGTAGAGAACTGAAGGCGCTCAACAAGCGGTTGGAGGAGCTCCAGGAACTGCTCTACGCAGAGGGTAAGCACAAGATCCTGATCGTCCTCCAGGCGATGGACTCCGGCGGCAAGGACGGGACGATCCGTCACGTTTTCGACGGCACCAACCCCCAGGGCGTCAAGGTGGCGAGCTTCAAGAAGCCGACTGATGAAGAAAGGGCTCACGACTACTTATGGCGAGTCCACCGCCACACACCCGGGTCAGGGGAGGTAGCGATCTTCAACCGCAGTCATTACGAGGACGTGCTCGTGGTTCGGGTTCACAATCTGGTGCCGCCGGAAATCTGGAATCGAAGATACGACCACATCAACGCCTTCGAGCAGATGCTCGCCGATGAGGGCACGACGATCGTCAAGCTCTATCTTCACATCTCAAAAGACGAACAGAAGGAGCGACTCCAGGCTCGCCTGGACGTACCGCACAAGCAGTGGAAATTTGCCAAAGGCGACCTCGCCGAACGGGAACGGTGGGACGAGTACATGGAGGCCTTCGAAGCCGTGCTTTCGAAGACGAGCACTGCCGCCGCCCCCTGGTATGTGATTCCTGCCAATCGCAAGTGGTACCGGAATCTGGTCATCTCGCGGATTCTGGTCGAGACACTCGAGAACCTAGATATGCACTACCCCAATCCGGAAGAAGACCTCGAGGGTGTGGTGATCACCTGACAGTTGCCATGCCTTCCGTGCCGGCGGCGCGATCATGTGTCTATGCAGGTTGAACAATGGGGAGTAGCCGACTCCGGCGCTTCCGTGAAGCGGGTCACCCTCGCCCACGACGAGCGCCTGGTCGCCAGGATCACCAACCTCGGAGCAACCCTGACCGAACTTTGGGCCCCGGACCGGACGGGCCGGGTGGACAATATCGTTCTCGGCCTGGATCGGATCGACGGCTACCTGAGCCCGCACCCGTACCTCGGAGCGACGATGGGTCGAGTGGCCAACCGTATCGCCGAGGCCCGGTTCAGTCTCGACGGGGTCGAGTATCGCCTCGACGCAAACGAGGGC
>JAHEDM010000091.1:4523-8239 GCA_024641205.1 Actinomycetes bacterium | reverse complement strand
ATAGGCGGTCGTGGCGGCAGCGAAAGCGAGACCGGTCAATACGGCCGGCACGACCGCGGCCGCACCCGCCCAGGATTCCACCGCCCCGAACGCGGCCATGATCGCAACGAACACGACCGAAACGAACGTGAGCCGCACACCGACCCACCCCAGATGCCCCACGACCAGATCCCGAACCCCCACCGGCGTGGCCAGAGTGGCGTGATAGGTCTTGGTCCACTTGATGCCTGCCATCACCGGCCACGAGCCGTCGCCTGCGCCGGTCTGCATCGCCGTTGCCACCAACAACCCAGGGGCCAGAAAAGCCAGGTAGCTCAGACCGCCCAGGCTGGCCTGTCCACCGCCTTGATCGACAAGCGAACCCAGCCCGATACCCATCGCCAACAGGTACAGGACGGGACTGAAGAATGTGGAGATCACACTCCCCCGCCAGGTCCGCCGGTACACCAGAGCATGCGCCTCGATAACCCGCGCAACTGCCGGGACGGCCATCAGTCGACCAAAGTCCGACCGGTCAAGCGAAGAAACACATCTTCGAGCGTCGACCGGCGCACTACCAGCGTCTCTGGTTGCAGGCCTCGTTGGGCTACGTCGGCCGCAGTGGCATCACCGTCATCGGTATACAGCAAGACGCGATCGGGCAGAGGTTCCGTCCGCTTGGCGAGGCCCTCCAGGCGGTCGAGAATCGTGTCCTGGACCCCAACCGGAAACCGCATCTCCAGGACCTCCCGGGTCGAATACGCTTCGATCAATTGACGCGGCGAGCCTTCAGCCACGATCTTGCCCTTGTCCATGATCACCAAACGGTCGCACAGTTGTTCGGCTTCGTCCATGTAGTGGGTGGTGATGATCAGCGTTACGCCCTGCTGCTTGAGCCGGTACAAACGATCCCACAGCACGTGGCGAGCTTGCGGGTCCAGCCCGGTGGTTGGTTCATCGAGGATCAGCAATTCCGGCTGGTTGATCAGTGCCCTGGCGATGGTCAGACGCCGCTTCATGCCGCCCGAGAGTGGTTCAACCTTGTCGTCGCGCCGCTCGGCTAGCTGGGCGAAGTCGAGCAGTTCGGTGATCCGTTCCCTGATCAAAGGACGCGGAAGATCAAAATATCGGCCGTAAATGAGCAGGTTCTCGGCAACGGAGAGTTCCGTGTCGAGCGTGTCGTCCTGTGGTACGACCCCCAGCCGGCGCCGGATCTCCGGGCCGTCAACGGCCGGATCCATGCCCAGGACCCGGAGATGACCTGCGGTGACCGGACTGACGGCACCGATCATGCGCATCGCCGACGTTTTGCCTGCGCCGTTCGGACCAAGAAACCCGAACGACTCACCGCGCGCAACCTCAAAATCGACTGCGTCGACGGCAGTGAGGTCACCGAATATCTTGGTAAGAGAGCGAGCTTCGACCAGGGACATGAGAGACAAGATTACCGCGTAGGGGGTATGCGGAAGGCGGGAAGGGAGAAGGTGGAAAGTGGAAGGTGGGCACGAGGACCTTTCGTTGGTGGGACCATCCCACCTCCGTCGAGCCCGTTGGGCTCGACACCTCCCCCCTTCCCGACGAGCTTCGCTCGTCGGGGGGGAGGCATACGAAGTACGAAGTACCAAGTACGGCTCGCGAAGCGAGCCTCTTCTAAAACTCCGCGTTGTTGGGGGTGCGGGGGAAGGCGATCACGTCGCGGATGTTCTGCATTCCGGTAGCAAACTGCACCAGGCGTTCGAAGCCGAGACCAAACCCGGCGTGCGGAACGCTGCCGAACCGGCGCAGATCCAGGTACCACCAGTAGTCGGCCACATCAAGACCCTTTTCCCCGATGCTCTCGAGCAGAACGTCGAATCGCTCCTCGCGCTGACTCCCGCCGATGATCTCTCCGACCCCGGGAAGCAGGACATCGAGAGCTGCCACCGTTTTCCCATCTTCGTTGCGGCGCATATAGAAGGCCTTGATGTCGAACGGATAGTCGGTGACGATCACCGGCCGGCCGAACACCGTCTCGGTTAGGTACCGCTCATGTTCGGACTGAAGATCGTTTCCCCAGTTCACCGGAAACTCAAAGTCCGTTTCCGCATTCCCCAAAACCTCGACGGCCTCCCCGTAGGTGATGCGTTCGAAATCGTGATCGGCGATCGAGCTGAGCCGCTCCAGTAACCCCTGATCGACCCACTGGTTGAAAAACTCGAGATCCCGCGAATGCTCATCCAGGAGCCGACGGAACAGATACCGCAGGTACTCCTCGGCCAGGTCGGCATTATCCCCGTTGTCGGCGAAAGCCATTTCCGGTTCGATCATCCAGAACTCGGCGAGGTGGCGCCGGGTGTTGGAGTTCTCGGACCGGAACGTTGGTCCGAACGTGTAGACGTTGCTCAGGGCGCTCGCGTAGGCCTCGGCCTCTAATTGCCCGCTCACTGTGAGGAAGGTGGGCCGCCCGAAGAAGTCCTGGGCGTAATCCACGTCATTTTGATCGGTCCGGGGCGGGACGGCCGGGTCGAGCGTGGTGACGCGGAACATGTCGCCTGCCCCTTCTGCGTCGCTCCCGGTGATGATCGGTGTGTGCAGGTAGAGGAAGTCACGTTCCTGGAAGAAGCGATGCGTGGACGCGGCCAGGGCGTTGCGAACTCGAGCCACAGCACCGAAGGTGTTGGTTCTCGGTCGAAGGTGGGCCAGCTCGCGCAATCTCTCATACGAGATGCGCTTTTTCTGAAGCGGGTAGTCCTCCGGATCGGCCAGACCGTGGACCATCAGTTCGAGTGCCCGAAGCTCAACCCGCTGCCCGGCGCCGGGCGATTCGACCAGTTCCCCGGTAGCCGTCACCGCCGCACCGATATGCAGTCGCTGCACCTCAGATTCGTAGTTGGGCAAGGAACCCTCGGCGATCACTTGCAAACCATCGAAACTCGAGCCGTCGTTCAATTCAAGGAACGAGAAACCGCCTTTCGAATCGCGCCGGGTCCGGACCCAGCCGGCAACCGTCACCGTTGCACCGAAGTCCTCACTCTCGAGCACGTGTTTGATGAGTTCACGCTTCATTAAAGCCTCGTGTCCTTTGGTCGTAGCGGCCACGATAGAAGGTCGGAAGGCGAGACCGTACACCGACCGGGAGTCACCTACCGATGGGGCGTCAGACCTCGGCCGCCGCAACGGTCGCCATGGATGGCGGTAACGTAGCGAAGTAACCGACCAGGGTGCGGCCGTGAACGACAAGATGCTTGCCACCGTCATGGAACTGGTAGCCAAGCGAGCTCCCGGAGAGGAGCTTCCGGTGCTCTCCGCTTTCGCGGAAGCCTACGTTCGCCGTCTTCCGGACACCGGCGGTGCCCTACTGGACCCGAACGAGTGTTACGACCAGGTCGAGAGTCTCTATCAGTTCATGAAGGTCCGCCCGGAAGGGACTCGCAAGGTTCGAGTCTTCACCCCCACACAGTCGGTGCACGGTTACGAGACCGGAGGCTCGGTCGTCGAGTTGGTCGTGGACGATTCACCCTTCCTGGTCGACTCGGTAACCGCCGAGATCCAGGATCGCGGCATTACGGTCCAACGGGTGCTGCATCCGGTCATCGGCGTTGCCCGAGATGCGGCAGGTCGACTCACGGAGGTTTCCCACGCTCGCCGTGCCCAACGGAGAGAATCTGTCCAGCATTACGAGTTGGACCGATTCCTCGACGATGAGGAAGCCGCCGACCTGCAGACCGCCCTCACCGCAGTGCTCTCCGACATCCGGG
>JAHEDM010000091.1:0-4513 GCA_024641205.1 Actinomycetes bacterium | reverse complement strand
TGACCAGGGCCGTCGATCGCATGGTGGAAGCCGCCGAGGCGGGCCGCGGCCGATATCCGGTCAAGGACGTATACGAAGCTACCGCGTTCCTGCGGTGGCTACTCGACGGCAACTTCATCTTCTTGGGATTCCGCGAGTACCGCATCACCGGAGAAGGCAGCGAACGAGCCCTTTCGGTCGTTCCCGGGTCCGGCCTCGGGATCCTTGCCGACCACAGCAAATCGGCATTCGCCCAGCCGGTCCTGATGAGTGATCTGCCCAATCCTCTCCGCCAAAGGTATGAGGAGGGTGACTTGTTGGTGATCACCAAGACCAACCGCCTCTCCACCGTGCACAGGCGAATCAAGATGGATTACATAGGCGCCCGTCACTTGGGCCCGGATGGAGAGGTGATCGGCGAGACGAGGTTGGTCGGCTTGTTCACCTCGAAGACGTACATGACCCGCGCCACCCAGATCCCCATGCTGCACGGCAAGCTCGATCAGATCCTGGAAGCTGAAGACCTCATTGAAGGATCCCACGACCACAAGCTGGCCATTCAGCTCTTCGAGAGCTTTCCAAAGGACGAACTGTTCGCAACCCCGACCGACGATATTCGCCAGAGCATCGCCGGACTCCTGACGCTCGAGGAGTACAACCACGTCAAGCTCTTCTTCCATCCCGATCTCTTGAACCGAAACGTCTCCTTGCTGGTTTCTCTCCCGCGCGACCGGTTCAACCCCGACCTCCGCAAGGGACTTCAGAATCTGTTCCGGGAGCGGTTCAACGGCACCTCGGTCGATTATCGCCTGGCAATGGGCGATACCGGGGCCGTTCGAATTCATTTCACGGTGTGGGTCAAGGAAGGCGAGATCCCCTCCGTTTCGTTCAGCGATCTGGAGAAGGAGGTTGTGGCCCTCGCCAGAAACTGGCAGGACCGCACATCCGACCTCCTCATCACCCGGTTTGGCCACGACCGGGGTCGACAACTCGCCGAGAAATGGGTCAACCGACTGCCCAACTACTACACGACGTCGGTGCCTATCGAACTCACGCCGGGCGACATTCTCCGGCTCGACGAGCTGTCCGACGATCGCCGAGTCGTGGTCGGCCTGCAAAACGAGCCGGGACCGGGTGAACAAATCACCCGAGTGGCCATTTACCGGCTCGAAGGCAAGAGACCCCTTTCCGAACTCATGCCCATCCTCGAGGATCTCGGGCTAAACGTTATCGAGGAGGTGCCGGTTCGGCTCGAGGGGGGCAATCAGACGACGTTCATCCATGACTTCGGTGTGCTGGGATCAGACGGTCTCCCGCTAAACCTCGAGTCAAGCGCCGACCGTATCTCCCAGACGATAGAAGCCGTCATCCACGGCCGGGCGGAATCCGACTCCCTGAATCGCCTGATCGTCCTCAGCAACCTCACCCATCAGCAGGTTCGCATCCTGCGCGCCTATCGAACATACTGGCGGCGAGTCAGTCCCGGTTTCACGATCGCCTACGTGAATCAGGCGATCGCCGACCACCCCGACATCGCAGGCAAGCTAGTCGAATTGTTCGAGGCCCGATTCGACCCGAGCCGGAACGTCGAAGATACCGGCGACCTGGTGGCCGGTATCCGGGCCGATCTCGACAGGGTCGAATCACTCGACGAAGACCGCATCCTGAGAGGGTTTCTCGGCCTGATCGAAGCAACGGTCCGCACCAACGCCTACCGGCGCGACTGTCAATCCCTCAGCATCAAATTGCGGTCGGAGTCTGTACCCGGCATGCCAAAGCCCTACCCGCTCTACGAGATCTTTGTCTACGCGCCCGAAGTGGAAGGGATCCACCTGCGAGGCGGAATGGTGGCCCGCGGAGGGCTTCGCTGGTCGACCCGAAAGGAGGACTACCGCACCGAGGTATTGGGTCTCATGAAAGCCCAGATGACCAAGAATGCGGTCATTGTGCCGACCGGATCGAAGGGCGGATTCGTTCTTCGACGTACCGTCGGCCCGGCCGATCTCAAGCAAGCGGTGAAGGACGCGTATCTCGTGTTCATCCGTGGGCTGCTCGATGTAACCGACAATTTGGCGGGCGGCCGAGTGGTACATCCGCCCGGAGTCAAGGCCCTCGACGGTGCGGATCCCTATCTCGTGGTTGCGGCGGACAAGGGAACGGCGACCTTTTCCGATGCTGCCAATGGGGTCTCCGAAGAGTACGGCTATTGGCTCCGTGATGCGTTTGCCTCAGGAGGTTCGGCCGGGTACGACCACAAGGAACTCGCCATCACCGCCCGGGGCGCCTGGGAATCAGTGAAGTGGCACTTCCGGGCAATGGGACGGGACGTGACAAAAGAGCCTTTCGCCGTCGCTGGAATCGGCGACATGTCCGGGGACGTGTTCGGAAACGGCATGCTCCTTTCCGAGCAGATCCGCCTCGTCGCCGCCTTCGACCACCGCCACATCTTCGTTGATCCCGACCCGGACCCGAAAGTGAGCATTAGCGAGCGGAGGCGACTCTACGACCTGCCCGGATCCACTTGGGGTTCATACAACAAGAGTCTCCTGTCGGCGGGTGGAGGCATATTCCCGAGGACGGCCAAACGCATCGAACTCAGCCCGCAAATGCAGGAGGTGCTCGATACGGATGCAACCGCCCTAACTCCTGATGAGTTGATGAAAGTCATCCTTCAGGCACCGGTTGACCTCCTGTGGAGCGCCGGCGTCGGTACGTATGTCAAGGCATCGAGTGAATCGCATGAGGCGGTCGGCGACCGGGCCAACGACGCCATCCGGATCAACGGACGAGACCTTCGTTGCAAGGTGATCGGCGAAGGCGGCAACCTTGGGCTGACCCAGCGGGGGCGAATCGAATACGCCACGGCCGGGGGCCGCGTCAACGCCGACTTCATAGACAACTCGGGCGGGGTCCACTGCTCCGACCGGGAAGTCAATCTGAAGATTCTTTTGGGAATGGCCGAGGAACGCGGAGACCTGGACCGGGCCGGCAGAGACGAACTGGTTGCGGCCGCGGCGGACGACGTCGTGGCAGCCATCCTGTACGACAATTTCCTCCAGGCGCAGATTCTCTCCCAGGAGGTCGAGGCATCGGCCGGACGCCTCGAAACCTGCGAGGACCTCATGCAGAGCCTCGAGAGCGAAGAGTTGCTGGATCGAGATATCGAGCAGCTGCCCTCTACCGAGGATATAACCGAGCGGGCCCGCTCGGGCCTCGGCCTGACCAGCCCGGAACTGGCCGTCTTGCTGGCCTACGCCAAGCGCAGCCTCGCCGAAGCCCTGCTCGAATCAGACCTCCCCGATTGGCCGGCCTTCGAGGCCGACTTGCCGACCTACTTCGCCGCGCCGGTGGTCGAGCGTTTCGCCGATCTGATTCCTCGTCATCCTCTTCGACGGGAGCTCATCGCCACGATGGTGGCCAACGAAGTCATCAATTCCGAAGGGATCACGTTCGTTTCTCGCCTTACCGCCGAAACCGGGAAAGGCCCAGCCGACGTGGTCCGCTGTTACCGGATCGCTCGTGAGGTCACCGGCGCCGCAGACCGTTGGAATCCTATCGAGGGCCTGGTCGGCACCATCGAGCCTGCTCTGCAGAGCGAACTCATGGGCGGCGTGGACTGGCTGGTCGAGGCGATCGCACGCTGGTATCTCGCCCACACCGGAGTCGAGCCGATGGTAGGAGCGATTGAAGCTTCACGGGCCGCATTCCAGGAGATCTCAGCGGCCCTTCCGGATATTGGGCCTGTTCAATGGAGGACGGAGCGAAGCCTCGTCATCGAGCAATTGGAGAGCCGGGGAGTGCCAACGCAGGTGGCCCAACGACACGCCTATCAGGGCGAACTGGCGCACGCGCCCGACATCATCGAGCTCGGACAGATCACCGGCCGACCGATCCGATACGTGGCCCGGGTTTTCTTCCTGCTCGGCCAGCTGTTCGGGATCAACTGGCTCGAAGCCCGGGTTGATCAGCTCCCGGCCGCGTCGCGCTGGCACCGGAGGGCAATCCAGGCAGTTGATGAAGAGCTGCTCAACCTGCGCCGTGAACTCGCCGAACGGGTGCTCAGCGAAGCGGCCCCCGATGCCACACCTCACGAGGCAATGGAGGGATACCTGGCAACGAGGGGCAGTGAGCACGATCGACTAACGCGGTTCATGAGCTCATTGGCCATCGATGGCGTCGATGACGTGGCGTCCGTGATTGTGGCTATTCGCCAAATCCGCGCCTTGCTCGGCTAGCGCTCGCGGTTCAATGATCGCGTCGGAGGCGGGCAATAATCGGCTCCTTCCACTTCCCACTTTCCACCTTCCGTGTACTAGTTACTTCGGGAGCTGGGACAACCCTTCGCGAGCTTTCCGACACTCTGACGATGAACCGTTCAAGCCAACACCGGGAAGGCAGAAATATGGCAGTGTCGCTGGGAGGCGCAGATCGGAAACCCGGGATGGCTTTTGGCTTGGGTTGGGACCACGGAGAGAGAGTTCGAACTATGGCGGTCATGACCGCGTTCCTCACCGTCATTGCGCTGACCCTTCTG
>JAHEDM010000090.1 GCA_024641205.1 Actinomycetes bacterium | reverse complement strand
TGGGACGTCTGGCATGAAAGCGGCCATGAACGGCGGCCTGAATCTGTCGGTCCTCGATGGCTGGTGGGCCGAGGGTTACAACGGCAAGAACGGCTGGGCCTTCGGTCTGGAGTGGGGCAACGGCGACCACCAGGCACAAGACAACGAGGATGCCCTGGCTCTCTACCGAACCCTCCAAGATGAGGTGGTACCTCGCTTCTACGACCGAGACGAATCGGGAACTCCGCGCGCCTGGGTGGAGATGATGAAAGAAGCGATGATCTCCTCGCTGACCAACTTCAGCACCAACCGGATGGTCAAGCAGTACACCGAACAGGCGTACCTGCCCCTCGGAAAGCGCTTGGGTAGCTGAAGCAGTCCGTAGTTCGCCAAACACCGCCGATGGACTGCTTCCGCCTACCTAGTGCCAACTACCAAATACCAACTGCTCACAGTTTGTCCAGCGCGGTGCGGATACCGCGCACGGCCTGGCCGATGCGATGATCGTTCTCGACGAGGGCAAACCGTACGAACCCTTCGCCGTGCGGACCAAATCCCATGCCCGGGCTGACGGCGACCTTGGCTTCTTTCATCAGCATGATCGTGAAATCGAGTGATCCCATGTCGGCATACGGGGCCGGGATCGGTGCCCACACGAACATGGAGCCGCGCGGTTTGGGAAACTTCCATCCGGCCCGGTCGAGTCCATCAACCAGCACGTCACGACGGCGCCGGTAGATCTCGTTGACCTCGCCTACGTACTCATCCCCCTCGTTGAGGGCAATGATGGAGGCAATTTGGATGGGTTGGAACGTGCCGTAGTCCAGGTAGGACTTCAGCTTGCCGAGAGCCGCAACCATCTCGGCGTTGCCGACCACGAAGCCGACCCGCCATCCGGCCATCGAGTGGCCTTTCGTGAGCGTGTACAGCTCAACGCCGACCTCCTTGGCGCCGGGCACTTCCAACAGGCTGGGAGGTCTATAGCCGTCGAACCCGATATCGGCGTAGGCGAAGTCGTGGATCAACATGATCTCGTGTTCGCGGGCGAAGGCCACCAACCGCTCGAAAAAGGACAGGTCGACGCACGCCGTCGTCGGATTGTGCGGGAATGAGGTGAGGATCACTCGCGGCCGGGGCCAGGTTTCCTGAAAACTTGTTTGCATGCGCTCGAAGAAGTCGTCGTCCAACGAGAGTGGAACCCGGATCACCTCGGCTCCGGCCAGCACGGGAGCATAAATGTGAATCGGGTAGCTGGGTTCCGGAACCAGGGCAACGTCGCCGGGTTGAACGAGCGCCCACATCAGATGGGAAAGCCCCTCCTTCGCGCCGATGGTGGTGATCACTTCCGTATCGGGATCGAGGTCTACACCAAAGCGACGCTGATACCGGTCGGCAACAGCCTTCCGGAGATTGGGTATGCCTCGTGAGGCCGAATAACGGTGGTTGCGTGGATTGCGGGCGGCCTCGACCAATTTCTCAACGACTTCCGGCCGGGTGGGGATGTCGGGGTTACCGAACCCCAGGTCGATGATGTCTTCGCCTGCCCGCCGCGCCTGCAATTTCAGTTCGTTGACCGTCGCAAAGACATACGGCGGTAGGTTGTTGATTCGACGAAATTGCACGCTTCGACCTCCCGAGGGTGCTCAGGGTACCAACAGAACTGCCTCACCAGATGCATCTTGAATGAGCCCGGTTTCTGGTTCTTGGGTAATGGTCCTTGATCCTCATGCCAGGTGTGGGCGGACCTCTTCAACGAAGAGATCCCAGGAATCCCAATCCGGTGACGACAGGAGGGAGAGCACCAACTCATCTGCTCCGGCCGCAACGAACTCCAGCAATTGCTCGGCAACGCTTTCCGGGGTTCCGGCCACGAGACGATCGGCGTCGTCGCGCTCCGCCAGTCGCTCCATCAATCGCCGTTCATCGGGAGCCAACAGGACCTGTCCTCCCCAGCTCACCTCGAAGGGCCGCCCAGCCCGGGCGCGGATCGCGGTGCTCTCGGCGGCCAACCGAGTCGCATCGCCACCCCAGGCATTCCATCCGTCGGAAAGCTCGGCGGCCACGGACCGGATCTGTGCCGAGCGTCCGCCGATCCAGGTCTTGGGAACAGCGAACCCCGGCAACTGCAACTCGGGTGCGTGCAGAGCAGTGATGGTTTCTCGAACCGTGCCGATCCGCTCCGCGACGCTGCCGAAGGGAAGGCCATACGCCTCGAATTCCGGCTTCGACAATGAGTCTGCTGCTCCAAGACCCAGAGTCAGACGCCCGCCGCTGATCGCTTGGGCAGACCAGGCGGCTTTGGCGGTGGTCCACGCCGGGCGGATCGGCGCCCGGACGACCAGGGTCCCGATGCCGATTGTGGTGGTAGCCGCCGCTACCGCCCCGAGTGCCACAAAGACCTCAAAAATCGGACGGTCGGGACTCCCCAAAGGGAAGAGGTGGTCGAAGACATAGACCCCGTCGAACCCGAGGGCTTCCGCCCGTCGGGCGGCATCGAGCATCGGGGCCGCCTCAGTGCGGAACTGCGGCAGCGTGACCGACACCCTGGCCATCATGGTCCCAGCAGGCGGTTGAGGGTCCATCGCACCCGGAGAGGAAGAGGAACAAACCGGACGGCCAGATCGAACGAGTTGTTGATGAATTCGAGCACGTCGATCGTCCCGTCCCAATGCTCGACCACCACGTCCTCTCCAGCCGTTCGGATCAAGTGGTGGAGGACGAAGATGGCAACGACCACATCGTCGGATTTCCCAAATACAGGGATCAGATCCGGCACCAGGTCAATAGGAGCTGCAACGTAGGCGAGGGCTGCTACGGCCAAAGCCTTGCTCCGGGCCGGTACCCGCGGGTCGCGAATCAACCGTCCGAGCAGCTTGACCAGGTTGGGCAGAGCGAGCGCGGCTTCCTTCATCCGGTTGCGGATGTCCGGCTGGCGCCTTCCTCCCGGCCCGATCACGGCATCGGGACGCAACGGTTCAGCCATGAGCCACCTCCGCGGCAGCCAATCCCGCTCCAACCATGCCGGCGTCTTCTCCGAGTTGAGCGGCAACGACCGGGGTGGACGCTCGAAATGTTGACCCTTCGGTGGCCTCCATCATCGATTGACGAGCCGGCTCGAGCAGTATGTCGCCTGCCCGCGCTCCCCCGCCGCCGACCACGATGATCTCGGGATCGAGTATGACGACGAGACTGGCGAGACCGATTCCCAACCAGGCGCCCATCTCCGCCACGGCCTGGGCTGCCCTTGAGTCCCCTCGAATGGCTGCTTCCGTCAGATGACCCCCGGTGGCCGGACCGTTCTCGGCCAGCCGAGCGGTGAGCCCGGCTGGATCGGCGGCCGCAACGTCCCGGGCGATTTGGTCGAGGCGGCGACCTGAGGCGAACGTCTCCCAACAACCGCTCTGCCCGCACGTACAGCGAGGACCACCCACGTCGACCACCATGTGCCCCACCTCGCCGGCAAACGATCTGCCCCGATGAATCTTGCCGTCAATCACAGAACCGCCGCCGATACCCGTCCCCAGGGTCACCAAAAGGACGTGCTGATAGCCCTGTGCCGCTCCGACCTGCGATTCCGCCCAGGCGGCCAGGTTGGCATCGTTGTCTACCACGGTTGGGAGACCAAACCGTTCCACCAACAGCTCTTTGAAGCGAACGTCACGACCGGCCACATTTGGCCCCCAAATCAGGCGCCCTTCCGGCCAAGTCACCAACCCGGCAGCTCCCAGACCGATCGCAACCACATCGGATTGCATCAAGTTGGCAGCGAGCTCGAGGGGGCCTTCCTCCATTGCAGCTTGATCGATCGGACGAGCCACAACGATCTTCTCCAGGACCGTGCCGGACTCGTCCAAAAGGCCTGCCGACATCTTTGTTCCACCGAGGTCTACGCCGATAGTCTTCACAGCGAGATCAGGGTAGCGAGACGGTCGTGTTGATCATGAGACCAGCCGATCAGTCGAGTGGGATCCGCTTCGGTCCCTTCTCATCGACGTCGGCGGATTCCGGGTGGGTGGCAGAAGACAACTCTTCAAAGAACCCCTCGACCCCGCGCAATACCTCGACGCAGGCCTTCAGTAAGTGGATGGCCACCCGGCGCCCTCCCCGGACCAGCCCCTGCCCCACCGAAGTTGTATCAGACACGTCACTTCCCCCGATGCTCGCTGAACCTGACTCTGAGGACTCCGCTTTCCAGTTTGGCACCGATGACGTCGCGTCGGTGCAGTGAATCGGGCAATACAAACGACCGGCGGTAGGCCCCGACGGTGAGGTACACCTCGTGTCCGTCCCGGACCACGTCGACTTCTTCTTTGGCAACGAACGGCATGTCGATTTCGAGCGCCACCTCGCCGTCTTGCTCGACTACTCGGAACGGGCGACGACCGGCGAACCCGACCGCCGGATCTTGGTCGGCATATAGCTCTCTGCCCAGAATGCGGAGCTTGTCGAGGCCGGTCATCTCCTCATCGAACAAACGGAGTCGCATCACCGGCACATCCGCGAAGGACCGCTCAATGTCATCGAGGTGCGCACGCTGGATCTCCTGCCAACGGCTGAAATAGGGGTCCGAGATGTCGTCCGGCAAGATCCGGTTGACCACGACGCTGTCGATGGCATACCCAAACAGGGAAAGGTAGGTGTAGGTCCTCCTGGCTTCACTGACCACCATTTTCTCGGGATTCACCACCAGACGGGCAGTGGTGATCGACGGGTCGAGCAACAACCGGCGGGCCCGCTCGATGGCCATGAAGACGTTCTCAGCCGCGTCCATCACTTCGTCGCCCGGAATCGGCATATTCGTCATCCGGGTCAATACCGGACGGGCGGCCTTCATGACTCGCCTCTGGGTGAGGAAGACGCGATCAAAGTACCACGAGAGCACCTCCGGCAGGCTGAGGAGTCGAAGGGTTTCGGCAGTGGGAGCGCAATCCACGATCAAGGTGTCGTAGAGGCCGGAGGCGGCATGGCTTTGCACCTCGACGAGCGCGAAGAGTTCGTCCATGCCGGGAAACACGAGGAATTCCTCCGCTTCGAGCCCTCGCACACCTCCCCAATCGAGGATGGCCATGAGCTGATCGCGGATCTCGCCCCAGTAAGCCTCCAGCCTGCTCTGGGTGTCGATCTGCTGGCCGTCGAGATCGCCGGCGATGTGTCTCGGTTCGTCGCCGAGCGGGACATCGAATGCGTCGGCGAGACTGTGCGCAGGATCGGTGGAGAGGACCAGGGTCCGATGGCCGGCCTCCGCCGCACGCAGTGCGGTGGCAGCAGCCACGGTGGTCTTGCCGACGCCCCCTTTACCGGTGACCAGGACGATGCGCATCAGCCGGAGGAGAGTTCTTCAACTCGCCTTTTGAGCCCTCGCAAGGCCGTGCCGATCAGCTGCTTCTCAGCCTGGCGACGCAGGAAACCGGGTACCTTGAATTCCGGTTCGACCATCAACGCATAGACCACGTCGGTCTCGCCGTCTTCGAGCGCCCTGAGCTCATAGGAACCAACCATCTGCCGGATGTCCTCACCGGGTACGGCCGTCCAGGACATGAGAAAGGGCGGCTCGTGCACATACTCGAGGTCGTAGGCGATTTCCTTGATCATGGCGTCAACCAGGAAGTGGGCACGCCGGGGCCGATCTTCTCCGTCACGTTCGAGGATTTCGACTTCCCGCATGGCGGTGATCCACTCCGGATACAGCTCGAGGTCGGCGAGGACCTCGAAGATGAACTCTGGTGAAGCAGGGATTTCAATGCTTTGAACCGTTCCCTCCGCCATGATCCTTTGCGCTCCTTCGTACCGCTTGTTCAGCCAAGCGTAGCGATCCGGTGAAGACAGACAGGAAAATCAAGGGTGACGAATGGCTCGCCTGGTGGCGCGAAAGTAGCCGACGTTCACGCAACGCGTCTTGCCGACCCGCCAGCGACTCGCTTGCGGTTGATGTGTGTCTCCGAAGTAGTGGAAAGCAGGCTGATACCTCATCAGATACCGGAGGATCGCCGCGGAGCTTCCTTCTGCCCGACCGGTAATCACGTCGGTGCTGAGGACGGGAATCGCGGGCGGAATATGCGAACACAAGATATCGACCGGACCGAGGCGGTCCAGCTTGTCTGCCATGGCTTCTTCAGATACCTCACCGACCACGCCAAGTGGAGTCGGTGCCCCTCCCCCAACAAAGCCAACTCGAAATCCTTCGATTTCGACGACCTCACCATCGACAAATGTCGAACCATGGGGAAGACAGGAGCGCAGCGCCTCAGGCGAGTCGACGTTTCCGTAGGTGACGTAAGAAACGCCCCCTTCCAGGGCGCGGCGAGTCTCCTCATACTGGTGATGAACGTGCTCTCCGATCTGTCGGCGGATCTCCGACTCGCGACCGGCCATATGCTCTCTCCACAAGGCTCGCGACGCCTGGTAGTCACCGTTGCCACGGAATTGGGCCACCTGCCTCACGAAATCCTTGCCGAGCACCGCAGCCGCGATGCCGTCCATCGTTCGATAGTCGACGAAGTTGATGAGATCACCGAGGATCAGCAAGGGCTCGCCCGACCGGGCCAGGGTTCCCAGCGCGTCGAACCGACCGTGCACGTCGGAGACGATGAGCATCAGTCGCGACCCTCTCCGCCGGGCGCCGTGACCGTCCCCGCGTACCAGGCCGCCAGTGCGGCAGCTGCCGTGGCCACCACGATGGCCAACCCGAGACTCCAGCCTGCGTAGGAAGCCGACAGGCCACCCATCCCGAAGGTCACTGCGGCCGCAATGGCTCGCGGCGTCCGCGTTTGCGATTTCTGGTCGGACCTGCCGGCGCGCTTGCCGTGCAGCATCGACCATCCGATCAGCGAAAGCATTCCCAGGATGAGAGCAAGGGCGAACACCCACCGCATCAGACTCTGCCATTGAGCGTCGCGGCCAGGATTATCGTGACCATCGCCGACCCCACGAGCGCAGTGATCACCCTTGGTTTCAGCAGCATCGTGTTGGTTGCTTGGCCGCCTGCAATTCGATACGCGTCGAAGGCGGCTGCTGCCCAGACCCCTGCCGTCTGGAGGAGGAGCGGCCATCCGAAGCTGCCTACGCCACTGGCCACCAGGCCGATTCCGAAGCCGAGGGACATGAGAGCGAGCCCTCCGATTGCGGACCCGAGCAGACCCTGCTTGGCGTAAGCATGACCCAGTCCGGGAAACATGACCGAACGGAGCAGAGCCCGTTGAGGATCGACCATGACCTGTTCTTCGACTGCAGCTCCAAAAGACCTGAAGATGGACGTGCCGCACGCAGAGCACTCCTCGACGGCGAGAGGGTTAGATATCTCGCACACCGAGCACACCCACGTCCCGCTCTTCTGGCCGGAAGCGGTAGAAGGTTCTCTGCCTTCAGCGCGTGATGCAGGTGCAGGCGCTTCGATCACTGCGGTCGGGGTTTCCATCGCTTCGGCGGTTTCGTCGCTCAGGGACGCGAAGCATTGCCCGCACCACTCTGCTGCAGCCGGGTTACGGGCGCCACATTGACTACAAAAGACCGGTTCCGCCATTGGGAACAGAGTAACCGCCCGTTCCCCGTTCCTCGTTCCTCGTTCTTCGTTCTTCGTTATGCGTTGTTTGTTCTTGGTCTGCGGTTGCGCCGGCGGCTAGGGCAGCCTCTATCTCGACGAGGACGGCCGGATCGCTCTCATCAGCGGCCGCATCTTGCAGGGCCGCGATGCCGGCCGATCCTCCGATCTGACCCAGTGACCAGGCGGCGTGAACGCGCAGCATCGGCCGATTGGCGTCCAAATAGCCAGTCAGGAGAGGAACGACCTCCGGCGAACCGCAATGACCGAGAGCGATGAGTGCGTTGCGCCGCAGGTAGTCCGGATCGTTGCGGGGCGTGTAGAAGTGGGCGTACGCCGAATGCAATTCGTCATCCGTCTGTTCGAGCACACGGACCAAATCCACCCGACCCGGGCCATCTGGGGCGAGCCTCGCCCAGCGGTCACCAGGCGGACAGGCATCTAGGCACGCGTCGCACCCGTACAGCCGATCCCCCCACGCTTCTCTGATCTGTACGGGAACCACGCCCGGCATTTGCGCCCAATAGGAGATGCAACGGGTCGCGTCCAGGGTGCCCTCGTAATCGAGGGCACCGGTCGGGCAGGCCGGAATGCACGCTACGCATGTCCCGCAGTCCCTTCGCATTGCTGCAGTGACGGGAAGCTCTGCATCAGTCACCACCGACCCGAGCAGCGTCCACGGCCCGTATTTGGGAGTGAGCGCCATGGTGCTCTTGCCCCACCATGCAATCCCGGCTCGCACCGCCG
>JAHEDM010000089.1 GCA_024641205.1 Actinomycetes bacterium | reverse complement strand
CCGCTGGGAGTGTCGACTCCGGACAGAATGTTGAGGAGCGTGCTCTTACCGCATCCCGAAGGGCCGACCACGGAGACAAAGACATGCCCGGAGAGTTCGAAGCTGATGTCGTTGATCGCCCGCACCGGGGTGTCCCCGGCCTTGGGCGGCGGAAAGACCTTGGAAAGATTGTTGATGGTCACCGTGGCCACGTCGTCAACTCCTGTGCTCGTCGGAAGGCAATAGTGTCTCCTCGGTAAGTGCTTCCTGAAATTCGATGGCTTCGCTTCCGAGGTCCCGCCACCGGAAGGCTCTCCTCTGCAAGGGGGTCAGAACCAACCGGTCGAGGGCAACGATGATCACGATGAACAACAGGATCCATCCTACGAATCCTTGATAGCGGTTGGCGTCGTACCAGTAGCGAGTTCGCCAGCCGACACCTTCCGCCGCGCCAAACCACTCGGCCAGCAACACACCGTTCCAACCGATGATGACGGCAAAACGGAACCCGGCAAAGATGTAACCCGTCACGGCGGGGAGGATCAGATGCCGGATCCGCTTTGCCAACGGCACTCCGAAGGAGTCGGACATCAGGCGCAAGTCGCTTCCGATGGCCTGCACGCCGTGCGATACATTTACGGCGACGAAGGGTGCACCGGCCAGAACCACCGTCCAGACCGGTGCTCGCCAGCCAATCCCAAACCAGATGACGGTGATAAAGGCCCAGATAACGGCCGGGAGAGCGAGGAAAACCAGCAGTGTGTCGTTCAGCAAGGCGTAGAAGTAGCGCGAAGACCCGATGATGATTCCGAGTGCGACTCCGCTCACCAGCGCAATCAGGAGCCCTAGTCCGAACCGCTCCATGGTCACCAGAATGTGCTCGACCCACTCCCCCTTCAAAACCCCGCCGTGCGAGCCCCCGGTCAGCTCAATCCACAGAAACTCTGCAACCGCCGGAGGGCTGGGCACCCGCTCCTCGATCATCGCCAGGAGAAACCAGGCGCCGAGCAGGGCAACGTAGGAGGTCAGCCGGGCGCCGCCGGGCGAAGTCAGGGCTCTTCGAATACGGTTGCCGGAACCCACCCGGGTGACATGCGGAGAGGTGGCAGTCATCAGTCCTGCCCCCCGGTTCGCCAGCGGAACAGACGTCGCTCGGCCCGGACCAGAATCACCCGTTCGACCAACAACATGAAAGCGATGAATAGCAACACCCAGGCCAGCACCTCAGTGACCGAGAATCTCTGAAACGCCGATCGGATCTGAAAACCCACACCTTTGTTCGACCCGAACACCTCGGTGAGTTGTTCCACTTTCCAGGAGATCGCGAACGAAACCCGGACTCCGGCGAACACAAAAGGCAGAATGGCGGGGATCAGCACATGCCGGTACACATCGCGCGGTTTCCGCCCGTAGGCCTGGGACATTTGCAGGAATTTGCGGTCAACGCCCTCCAAACCTTCGGCAACGTTGATGGCGATGTAAGGCATCGAGATCAGGGCAACGGACAGCACCGGTCCCCACAACGAGATGCCGAAGATCACCAGAGCCATCACCGCATAAGCGAGCCCGGGGATGCTCCCGGCCACCAGCACCGTGTCCTTGAAGAAGGCCTTCCAGTACCGGCTCCGCCCCATCAAGAATCCGATGGGAGCTCCGAACAGGACGGCCCAGACGAATCCGAGGGCCACCTTGCCGATACTGGCCAGGAAGTGCTCGACAAATAAGCCGGAGCGGACGATGTCCCACATCTCCCCCCCGACCTTGAATGCCCCGGGGAGCAGCACCTCCCCGATGATCCGGGACAACAGCTCCCAGATCACGATGAAACCGACCCAGCCGAGTACGACCGCCCCGGTCCGCCACCGGCGTTGGCTGGTGGCGGACCGGACGGCCTGCAGTTCGCCGTCGGGCTGCGCGGTCGTATCGGTCATGGAGCTACGGAGTCAATACTTCGAAGCGTGGGTTCTCCTCGCCTTCGCCCATGAAGCCCGACTCTCGCATCAAGTCGAAGACCCGGGTCTCCTTGTCGATCCAATCCTGGGTCAGATAGAAGTCCGTGACGAACCAGTCGTGGGCATTCAGGTAGTCCTTGATGAACTGGATCTGCTCGGGGGTCTCCGCCGCGAAGTGCTGTGGGTAGCTCTCGATAATGGTGTCCTTGTTGGCGTGCCACTCGTCCAAACCGCGCTGCCACATCTTGGCGAAGAAAGCCACCTCGTCGGGATGCTCGTCGTACCAATCCTCGCGCGCCAAGAAGATGTTGGTCATCGGGCCCTCATAGGCACCGCCGACGAAGTCGGCGATCCACTCGGGGGCGGTCTTGCCGTCGTCCAGGATCTTGACGTCGCCGCTCATCAGTTGCGGGATTGAGAAATCCGGCAGGATCTGGGCGGCGGCCACCTCGTGGTCGAGCGCCAGTTGGGCGGTATTGGTGATGTCGGCCAGGGTCAGGTTGAAATCGCCACCGGTTGCCCGATAGTCCAGCCCGCACTCCTGCTCGAAGATCACTCCCCACAGCAAGGCGGGACCAACTGTGTCGTAAATGGCGATATCCGAGCCCTTGGGGATATCGCAGATTGAATTGGCAGGCGAGTCGGTCGGCGCGGCGATCACGGCTCGGGTCATGTTGTACTTCCCGAACACAACCGCCGGGCGGCCGGACTCCTTCACCAGCAGCGGCACCTCGAAAGAACCCACCGACCCGATGTCGGCATGTCCCCCCGCATAGACGCCGAACTCGTTCCAGGTCGGCGCGGCCAAAATCAGGATTCCGGATTCTTGCTCCATCTCATCCTTGATCCCGGAATCCTGCAGGTAATCCCAAACAGGGTCGGGGGCGAAGGTGAAGCGAATGATGCCTTTCGGACCGCTGGCCGGCTCACCGTCGTCCGCCGCGGCCGCAGTTGTCGTCGTCTCCGAATCGTCTCCACAAGCGGCCGCCACCATCGCGAGCACCAGCAGGAGTGCAGTGAAGTAGAACGCTTTCCTTTTCCGCATGCCTCTTCCCTCCTCGCCCGGGAACTCATCCGGCAGGACTGATCCCGGGATTCCGTTCACATTCCACAGCCCGGCTTCGTTCTCGTGGCCGGACAACGATCATATAAGCGCGTCGACACCGTGATGTCAGATCGAGGCTGGTCGCCTCCGAACAGCCCCGACATGGGCTATCGTCGACCGCAGACAACATGTCAAGTGAGAGGAGCCGTCGATGACGGTACGGCTGGGTTCCATTGGTCTCGGATGGTGGGGTAACGAACTGGCTTCGGCCGCAACTCGAACCGGAAAAGCCGAGGTAGTGACGTGTTTCGCTCCGCCTGCTCAGGAACGTGCCGCCTTCGTGGAGAAGCATGGTTGCGCGGAAGTGGACAATCTCGATGACCTGCTGTCCGACCCCGAGATCGACGGTGTGCTCATCGCCACTCCCCACAGCACGCACGCCGACCTCATCGTGCAAGCGGCCCAAGCGGGAAAGCATGTCTACACAGAGAAGCCCTTCACACTGACCGTCGAGGAAGCTGATCGGGCGATCGCGGCATGCAAGGCGGCCGGGACCATTCTCCAGGTCGGCCATAACCGCCGGCGCCTGCCTGCCAACCGGATCATCAAAGCCATGATGGATCGGGGAGAGCTGGGACACATTCTCTTCTTCGAGGCCAACCATTCGTTCCCCGTCATCTTCAAAGAAGTGTTGGGGTGGAGGGCCAACCCGAACGAGTTGCCTGCCGGCGGAATGACCAACCTCGGCATCCACCAGATCGACTCCTTCCACTACCTGACGGGTCCGGTCGCCCAGGTCTCCGCATTCAGCAAACGGGTGTTCACCACCGCTGAAATCGACGACACCACAACCATCAACTTGGAATTCGAATCCGGGGCCCTCGGGCACCTTCTCACTTCGACGGCTTCCGGTCCGGTGATCGATCTCACCGTCCACGGAACAGAAGGATCGGCCTTCAACATCAATGACGGAGAGCGTCTCCTGCTGGCGAAGCGCGGCTCGGCAGACCGGGTTGAGGCAGAACTGGAACCCCTCGACACGGTGGTCGATGAACTCGCCGAATATGCGGCGGCCATTCGCGGAGAGACCAAGCCGGAGGTCGGCGGAGCCGAGGCACGCGAAGTGATTGCCGTCCTCGAAGCGACCGTTGCCAGCATCGAGCGAAAGCAGCAGGTAGCGGTAGACGAGTTCCGGTAGACGGGAACCACCGTTCGATCCGATCGAGGGAGTCGGCTCAGTCGCTCGGGCTCTGCGGGCTCCAGGCCCGCCACCGGTCGCCAAGGCGCTCCAGTTGCAGGTGCATATCAAAAGCCTCGGAGAGCGCCCGGTCGGTGAGCACTCGATCGATGGGGCCGGCGGCCACCACCCGCCCGCCTGACAACATCAGGATATGCCCGTATCCGGGAGGTATCTCTTCGACGTGATGGGTGACCAGCACCGCCGGAGGAGAACCAGCATCCTTGGCCAAAGCCGCCAGCGATTCGACCAGGCGCTCCCGAGCGCCCAGATCGAGTCCCGATCCCGGCTCGTCGAGCAACAACAGCTCAGGACGGGTCACCAGGCTCCTGGCGATCAGAATTCGCTTCTGTTCGCCCAGGGACATCGTGCCGAACTCGCGATCGGCCAGGTCCTCGGCATGGACCGATCGCAGGCACTCCCGGGCGAACTCCCAGTCTTCATCGCGGTAGTGGTGCCAGCGGGTCGCCACGAAGCTGGCATGCCGACCGGTGACGACGATATCGAGTGCCCGGAAGTGTTTCCTAACCAGCGAACTGGGAACCGACCCAACGAACCCGATACGCGGTCGTATCTCGCGCACATCAACCGCACCGAGCCGATCGCCGAACACCTCGACCGTCCCGTGGGTTGGGAAGAGGTAGGTAGACACCACCTCCATCAAGGTCGTCTTCCCGGAACCGTTGGCGCCAAAAAGCACCCACCGCTGACCCGGCTCGATCACCCAGTCAATTCCTTCGAGTACTTGGGTTCCGCTCCGCACCACGGTGACGTTGTCGAGAGAGACCACTGATTGTTGAGTCATGTTCCCCTACTGGCCTGCATCCAAGTTGCCGGTCCGATGGACGGGCGTGAATCCTATAACATCACGGCAACGAGCAAGGGAGCGCTGTTGAAGTCTGTACAGGTGTTGGCACCATCGGAGTTGGTCGTCGCCGACATCCCCGAACCGGCCGAAGACTCCCAAGTGCTGGTTCGTCCCCAACAGGTTGGAGTGTGCGGAACCGACGTGAAGGTCTTCACCGGTGCCATCCCGGTGGCCTACCCGCGAGTCATGGGTCACGAGATGGTGGGTGAGATCCTGACTGTTCCGGACGGCAGCCACCTCCACCCGGGCATGCGAGTGCTCCTCGACCCTGCACTGGCCTGTGGCCACTGTCACTTGTGCCGGGCCAAGCGACCGAATCTGTGTATCAACGCCGGGCTCATGGGCAGAGAACTCGACGGCGTCTTCGCCGAATACGTTCGTGCTCCTGCCGACGCATTGCTCCCCGTTCCGGAGTCGATCTCGGACAAAGCCGCCGGGGTTCTGCAAGTGCTCGGCACCTGTATTCACGCTCAGCGGGCGGTATCTGTCTTTCCCGGGCAAGTTGCCGCGGTGCTCGGGCTCGGGGTCGCAGGCCAGCTGATGGTCCAGCTGCTGCGGGAGCGAGGCGTGCGGGTGGTGGGAATCACCCGTTCTCAATGGAAACTGGATCTGGCGGCTCGCCAAGGCGCCGAAGTAGTGGTCACCCCCGACCGGGCGGAATCGGTATTGGCTGAACTCACCGACGGACGAGGACCCGATCTCGTCGTCGAAGCAGTGGGCAAAGAACAGACACTCGCCCAAGCCATCGAGTTGGCAGCCGTTGGTGGCGAGATCCTGGTCTTCGGCACCCTGACCGGCGGCAACCAGGGACTCCCCTACTACCTGCTCTACCTGAAAGAACTCACGATCTACAACCCCCGAGCCGCCCTCATCGATGACTATGCGCGGGGTATCGAGCTGGCTGCGGCGGGTCGCTTGGATTTGGAACCGATCGTGTCACATCAGCTCACGCTCGATGATGCCGGAGAGGCCTTTGAGTTGGTCCACGACCCGGCATCGATGAAAGTGATAATGAAAGTCGGTTGAGGACTTGGTACTCCCTCGGTTGGACGTACTGGTAGCTCTACACCTCAACCGGCCGGCCGGTTAGAGAACTCTCGACGGCGGCTTCGAGGAGCTTCACCACCGCCAAGCCGGCGGCTCCATCGGTCTCGGGGCTTGCCTGCCCGCGCACTACTCGAGCGAATTCTCCCATCTGATCGACCAGCTCATCAATGGGCTCGATGTCGAGTTCTACCGGAGCGGGTTGATCGACCGCCTGGATCTTGAGAACCTGGCCGTCTGCCTCGTTGAAGGCAGCTCCGGCCGACCCGAATACGGCTAGACGGTGCATCGTCGGTATGTAGAAACTGGTGATAAGGGTCCCCAGGGCGCCGCTTGCGAATTCCAGCAACAGCACGGTGGCTTCATCGAGGGACGCTTGGCGCCCCGACCGGGTGCGAGCAAAGACGGAACGAATGGGACCAGCCAGGTAGGCCATCGTGTCGAGATGATGTACACCCAGCGACGTCATCGACCCCAGTGGAGACTCTTCGGCGTTCCAGCGCCACGCTTCGGGCGGCATTCTCATGAACATCGGAACACTGATGTTTGCTTCAAGCATCTGTAGGTCACCAAGCTCGCCGGCCTCGACCATCGCCTTGATCCGCCGGTTGGCCGTTCCCCGCCGACGCTGGTGTCCGACCTGGAGAGCGACGCCCGCCCCGGCGGCTGCGTCGACGCAGGCGAGGCCGTCTTCGGTTCCCAACGCGAGAGGCTTCTCGACGAAGATGTCCTTTCCGGCGGCCGCGGCGGCCTCAACCAGCGACCGGTGGCTGGTATGAGAGGTCGCGATGAGCACCCCTTCGACCTCAGGATCGCTCAGCAGCTCGTCGAGTGATCCCGCGGGCCGGCAATTGTATTGCTCGGCAAACGACTTCCGCCCGTCTTCAGTTCGGGCAAAACAAGAGACAATCTCGCCTTCACCGCTGGTCTCCACAGCCGCGGCCAACAGTCCGGCCCACCGGCCCACTCCGATTGCTGCCAGTTTCGCCTTCTCGGTCATTGCCGCTCCTATTGGTCGTCGAATCGTCGATCCTATAGGTTATGAATCTGTAGCGCATCCGGAGGGAACCAATGACCGATGTGACTGTCAAAGGTGGGGTCGTGGTGACCGGCACGGGTCGGCTGAGAGCCGACCTGGGAATCCGCAACGGCGTGATCGAGGCGATAGAGCCTGATCTGGCAGTGGTCGGACGGGCAATCGACGCCTCCGGGCTGCTAGTTCTCCCGGGGATGATCGACACCCACGTCCACCTCATGGATCCCGGGCCGACCGAGCGCGAGGACTTCCCGACAGGCAGTTCGGCTGCCGCGGCCCGCGGGGTGACGACCATCGTCGAACACACCCATGCCCACCCCATCCGCCAGGCAGATGACCTCGTCGAAAAGCGACGCTATCTGGTCGGCCGCTCGCACGTTGACTTCGGCCTGGCCGCCCACGTCTGGCCAGACCGAATCGATCGGCTGGCCGAGCTATGGACGGCCGGCATCACATTCTTCAAGATATTCACGTGCACGACCCACGGCGTGCCCGGCATCGACTCGAGTCATCTCCTCGACGCACTGCGGGCCGTGGCGAGGTTTGGGGGGAACTGCTTGATCCACTGCGAGGACGAACTCATTACCGCGGAAGCCGAGCGGACCCTCAAGAGTGCAGGACGGACCGACCCGGGTGTCGTCATTGAATGGAGAAGCCGCGAGGCCGAAGAGGCGGCGATCGCGCTGGTTGCCACCCTGGTGCGCATGACCGGTGCCAGGGCAACGATCGCCCATGTCTCCACCCCGGACGCCGTCCGGCTGATCGGTGAGGCGCAGTCGGCCGGGGCGAACGTGGTCGCCGAGGCATGTCCTCAGTATTTCGCGTTGCGAGAGGACGAAGTTCTGGAGCACGGACCCTTTCGGAAATTCACACCGCCTGCCCGGGCCCGCTCCGACGAGGACCAACAGGCAATGCTCAACCTGTTAGCGGCCGGAGCGTTCTCTCATCTCTCCACAGACCACGCCCCGTCGACCGTGCGGCAAAAAGAAGCCGGTGACATTTGGGAAGCCCCATTCGGGCTTCCCGGTCTCGACTCCACGTTCCCGTGGCTGCTGGATCTGGCCCTGACCGGCCGAATCCCGCTGGAGAAGGCGGTAGATCTCTACGCTGGGGCACCCGCCCGCCG
>JAHEDM010000088.1 GCA_024641205.1 Actinomycetes bacterium | reverse complement strand
CAGCCAACCGGGAGACCACTGCTTCCCCGCCGAACTGTGGCGCAAAACCATCCCCACCCGCTACGAGCATTGGGTACCAGAGGCAACCACCGACGCTTGTGGAACCGAGTACACAGACAGCGCGAAAGCCCTCGTCCTCGCCGCCATCATGAATGGCACCGGCGAAGTGACCATCACGGTCGACCTGCCCTAACCAAACCCCGGCCGGCAGCGAGGGCGAGTCCATTGAGGCTCACTCCCCGTTGAGCGGGATCGAGCCGTCGGTACGGTGGTATTCGTCGTGGGCTGCGATGAGGGGCTCCCAGTCGGGATGGTCGACGTCAACGGCCACCAGATGACGACTACGAGGACCGCCTTCGCGGTCAAACGCACGGGCCTCGCGAATCAACGCTGCTGAAGCGTCATCGATGCGCCGGTGCTGGGCAAGGTGCTCGGCCCACGACACGCACACGAACACTTCGCTGATGCGATGCGGGTCTTCACTATCGCGGTACAGCCGCCAACGGTAGGCGCCGGTGACCAGCCGCACCTTACGAATCTCGCTCATCAAATCGACGAACTGCTCGAGGTCGTCCCGGTCGATCCGCCAGGTATTGACAATCATGACCGGGCCTCCCGCTGTGTCGACGTGGGGTGAGGCCGGCCTGTCTTCCGCGTATTCGGGGGTATCGATTTCACTGAGCAAAGGGACGCGAAAGAGCGGCGCCAGCAGACCCAGGACGATGGTGGCACCGGAGAAAGCAACCATCGCTCCACCCGCCCCGACAACATCGGCCAACGCCCCCGACATGATCGACCCGATCGGATAGATGCCGGAGAAGGCAAGGGTATACAGGCTCATCGCCCGGCCGCGGATCCAATCCGGGGCCATCATCTGGCTGCTGGCATTGAGGGTGGTGAGGGTGAGCACCCAGGCTGCCCCCGCCACCATCATCCCGACGGCCGCAACCGGAGTCGACGGGGCCAATCCGACCGTTACCCCAGCCACCCCGAAGATAACGATGGTGACCGGCACCGACCGCGCCCCCAACCATCCGAACAACCGCGGACGGACCAGAGCTCCGACAAGCGCTCCGGCCCCCATGAAGCCCAGCAGGATCCCATACAGGGTCTCCGATCCGCCCAATTCGCTGGTCCGGTTGGGCAGGGTCGCCTGGACGACGGCAGAACTGATCGCAAACAATGAAACCAGTGCAAGCAACCGGCGAAACGCCGGAGTGAATCGGGTGTAGCGAATCGATTGACCGATCGCGTTCGTCATCGAAGTGTGTTCCGGCGCCGAGAGAGCCAGCCGGCTCCCGACCACTGCGATCACGGCGATAACGGCCAGAAAGGAGATGGCGTTCAGGCCGAACCCGAGCTGGGGGCCCGCAGTAGCGACGATCACTCCGCCCAGGGCGGGCCCAACCGCCCGGGCAACGTTGAACCCTGCCGAGTTGAGGGCGACGGCACTGGCCACCATCCCGCGCGGCACCAGGTCGGGTACCAGTGCCTGCCAGGCCGGCAGGTTGAAGGCCACCCCAACCCCCATCACCAAACCCAGGCCCAGCAGCAGCCCAGGAGTGATGAGGTCGGTCGCGGTGAGGATCGCCATGGCGGCCGCGGCCGATCCCATCAGGGATTGGGCAACCAGCATCACCTTGGTGCGGTCTACGGTGTCGGCCACTACTCCCGATATGAGCGCTAGAAACAAGAGTGGGAGCAGATTGGCGGCGACCATGAGCCCGACCCAGGTGGCCGACGAATCGGTGAGCTCCTTCATGAGCCAGGCAGCGGCCACCGTCTGGAAGAAGGAGCCAATGTTGGAGAAGAGGGCGGCGAGCCAGATGGCGCGGTAGTGCGGGATGCGCAGCGGAGCGATGGCCTGTGACATGTTCCCCGAGTGTAGGAAGCAGGCCCGCTTGGTCTAGCCGGATCCCCACGAGGCGTGCCCTCGATGTGAGCTCATCGTCGCGAAGCTTCAGCGTTCAATCGATGGACTCCGGACGGGAGGCTCGGGCACGCTGAGCAGCAGAACCAGCGCGATCCCGGCCAGAGCCGACCCGGTGGCGAATGCCGCGGCCGGACCCGCTGCGGCGTAGATCCCCCCGAAGATCAAGCTGGCAGGGAGGGCGGCGATCCCGATCGTCCCGTGGTAAAGGCCGAAAGCGCTGCCCCGCAGCTCCTTCGGAGCCAGTCCCGCCACCCAGGCCCGCTCGACCGGTTCGGTGAGGCCGAAGTACAGACCGTAGGCGAGGAAGACCGCTATCAGCCCGGTCTGCGTTGAGACGACGGCAAATGACACGTACACGGCGGCATAGATGAGCCAGCCGACCGCGACCAGCCGCCGTCGGCCCGTGCGATCGGACCATCGGCCGCCCACGTAAGTGGCCGTCATCTTCACCACATGATGGGCCGCCCACAGCAAAGCGATCGAACCGGCCGCCAGGCCGGCTTCGGAGAGCCGCAGGAGCAGGAACGCATCGGTGCTGTTGCCGAGCGTGAAGACCAGGACGGCCAGCAGGAGCCGACGGAAATCACCACCCATCGCAGACCAGTCGCTCAACAACGAGGTACGCGCCGACGTAGGTGGGTGCCGATCAGCCGCCGGCTCCTGCACGGCCAGAACCAGAACGATCATGACCAGCACCGCCGGGATGGCTGCGAGGAGAAACACCCCGCGCAGGGTCATCGACGGGATCAGCAGGAGACCGGCCGCCACCAAGGGTCCGGCCACCGCCCCGGCATGGTCCATGGCCCGATGCAAGCCGTAGGCGGCGCCCAGCCGGTCGAAGGGAGTGACGTCGGCGATAAGTGCATCGCGGGGAGAGGTGCGCAGCCCTTTGCCCACCCGGTCGGTGAACCGGAGCAGGGCCACCACCGGCCAAATGGCCGCGGCGCCGATGAGTGGTCGAGCCGCGCCGGACAGCCCATACCCCGACACGATGAGCGGCTTCCGTCGCTGGGTTCGGTCCGTCCAGCGGCCGGACACGACCTTGAGAAATGCGGCCGTGGACTCGGCCAGGCCTTCGATGGCGCCGAGCGCTACGGCACCCGCTCCCAGGGTGCCGGCCAGGAATACGGGCAGCAGCGGGTAGATCATCTCGCTGGACAGGTCGGTGAGGAAGCTCACCACCCCGAGCGCGATCACCGCTCGAGGGAGGCGAAGGCGCCGGCGTTGAGCCGATGGGTGGTCCACGGAGTCATTCTCGGCCTGATCGATTCCGGGCGCCACCCGGGGACGGCGCGGGCCGGGCAGGGCAAAGATCCGGTGACGAGACAAGGTCACACCTTTGTCGGTGTAGTGGCTATCACTCCCCTTCGCCTGAAGGCGACGTGATGGGGCAGTGGGGTAGCTAGGCCTTCTTGAGCGGGGCCCAGGCGAGCAGCAGACGCTTCTGTCCCTGATCGTCGAACTGGACGGTTGCTTCCGCCCGATCGCCGGTTCCGGTTATCTCCAGGACCACACCCGACCCCCATTTGTTGTGGAGCACTCGGTCACCGGGCACGATTTGGACAGCGTCCACCGTCTGGCGTTCATTCGATGAAGCGGATTCAAGATCGGCCCGCCTGCGGCGCTTGTCGATCTTGGTCACCAGTTCCTCGGGGATCTCCGACAGGAAGCGACTGGGCGGGTTGTAGTTGGTTCCACCCCACAGCATCCTGCTCCAGGCGTTGGTCATGAAGAGCCGATCCTGTGCCCTGGTGATGCCGACGTAACACAACCGGCGCTCTTCCTCCAGCTCCGAAGGGTCGCCCAGGGATCGCACGTGGGGAAAGACGCCGTCGTCGAGTCCGATGATGAAGATGATCGGGAACTCCAGACCTTTGGCATTGTGCAGGGTCATCAGGGTGACGGTGGCCGACCCTTCTTCGAGCTCATCGATATCGGCGACCAGGCTGATCGATTCCAAGAACAGCTCGAGACGCCGCAGTCCATCGAGATCGTCCCAGGCCTCGTCACCGATGATCGAACCCTCGGCACCAATTTCGTACTCCTCGGCCACCGTCCCCAACTCCCGGACGTTCTCCACTCGCCCCAAAGCCTCAATGGTCTGCTCAACCTGGAGTTCGGCCAGGTACCCGGTGGACTCGAGAACGGCCTCAACGGCAGCTCTTGGACCGTCCTGGGCTTTGGTGCGCACAACATCGACCAGGGCAAGAAACTCCTTGACCTGTTTGCGAGCCCGGGCGGACAGATTGGGTTCGTCGTCGACCTGGACCAACCCGTCGTGGAATGACACCCCGAGACCTTGGGCATACCGGTCGAGGTAGCCAAGAGAAGTACTTCCCAACCCCCGCTTCGGAACGTTGATGACCCGCTTCAGAGCAACCTGGTCGTCGGGGTTGACCAACACCCGCAGATAGGCGAGCACGTCCTTGACTTCCCGCCGCTCGTAGAACTTGACGCCACCCACAACGGCATACGGGATGCCATACCGGACAAACACCTCCTCGAGGACGCGACTCTGGGCATTGGTGCGGTAGAAGACGGCGATGTCGGAGGCCGATCGGCCTTCGTCCTCGAGCGCATTGATCTGTTCTGCGACGAAGGCTGCCTCGTCACGCTCATCTTCAGCCTCGTAGCGGGTCAGCAGGTCCCCTCGCCCCCGAGCCGTCCACAAATGCTTGGCTTTGCGCTCGTCGTTGTTGGAGATGACCGAATTGGCAGCCTCCAGGATCACCTCGGTCGATCGGTAATTCTGCCCAAGAACCACGACCCGGGCGTCGGGGTAGTCGCTCTCGAAGTCGAGGATGTTCCTGATATCGGCGCCTCGGAATTTGTAGATCGATTGGTCGCTATCACCGACGACGCACAGATTGCGATGCCGAGCGCTCAGCTGTTTGACCAGCATGTACTGGGCACGATTGGTGTCCTGATACTCATCAACCAGCACGTACTGGAAGCGGCGCTGGTAATGGTCCAATACATCCGGAAAGGCTCCGAACAGCTCGACGGTGATCATCAGGAGATCGTCGAAATCCATGGCAGACGCTTCCAGCAATCGTTGCTGGTACAACCGATACACATCGGCTACTTGTTCGTGATAGAAGCCGGTTCCCTGCTGCGCAAAGGATTCGTAGTCGATCAGTTCGTTCTTGGCGTCGGAGATGGCCGCGCGGATGTTTCGGGGCGGGAAACGTTTTGGATCCATGTCGAGGTCACGAACGCACATCGTGACGAGCCGCAGCGCATCGGCATCGTCGTAGATGGAAAACGCCGAGCGATATCCCAACCGGGGCGCTTCCCGCCGGAGGATGCGCGCACAGGCGCTGTGGAACGTGGACACCCACATGGCCCGCACGGCGCCGCCGACCAACCGCTCGACTCGTTCCTTCATCTCATTGGCGGCTTTGTTGGTGAACGTGATCGCCAAAATGGCATTGGGCGGGACACCCAGATCGCGAATCAGGTGAGCGATGCGGTAGGTCAAGACGCGCGTTTTGCCGGAGCCCGCCCCTGCCACCACCAGCACCGGCCCTTCGGTAGCCGCCACTGCCTCCCTCTGGACGGGATTCAAAGAGTCGAACAGCGGCGATTGGGCGGGGTCGACATCAACCGCGAATAAGGCGTCGTCGGATGAAGCGAAGGATTGCATGGGTCGATGGTACCCGTCCGAACCAACCTAATCACAAGCGTGTAACCGTGGGAACGAAACCGCCTAGCGGATGGCGACTTCGACCGACCCGTCCGGTCGCACGACCCGCCCTTCCTCGTCCTCGGCGGTCGGATCGGGCGGCGAGGTCCTGATGGTGAAGCAGAAGCGGCTGCCGGTTGGAAACCGATGCTCGTACCAGAGGTCGCCGCCCATCGCCCGAGCCAGCCGCAGAGCAATGGGGAGCCCCAATCCGATTCCCTTGTCTGAACGGGCGTCGCCCTTGGAGAGCTGCTCGAAGTGGGTAAAGACCCGGTCTACATCCTGCTCGGGGATACCCGGTCCGTTGTCCGAAACCACCACCAGGTAGAACTCTCCGTAAGGACTGCCCTCGACGAGGACCTGGTCGCCACCGTATTTGTGGGCATTCTCCACCAGGTTGCGGAGAACCTGTTGGACCCTTCGCTGATCGGCAAACACCGAGATACCACCCGGTATCGCCACTGCAGCTTCGCGAGCGGACCCGGGGGGAAGGATCGCGTTGGTGACATCGTGAGCGACATCCGAGAGATCGAACATCGCCAGATCCAACCGGAGCCGGCCGGCCTCGAGCCTGGGTATCACCAGTACGTCCTCAACCAGCTCAGAGAGATGCACGGCTTGCTTGTTGATGATGGTCAGAAACTCGTCGATCTCCTCCGGAGGGAGGTTCTTCCATGATTCGAGCAGGGTATCGGTGAATCCGGCAATGGAGGTCAAGGGGGTTCGTAGCTCGTGGCTGACCATGGAAACGAACTCGTTCTTCATTCGCCTGGCCCGATCGGCGGACTGGGTTGCGTGTTTCTCCCGTCCGCGGGCTACCCGCACGGCGCGGACCGCGGCCACGATTGCAACGACCGCGATCAGTACGGCGCTGCCGCCTATCAATTCAGGCAGGTGCTCCATAGCGCTTCAGCCTCCAGCAGGGCAGCGAGATTGCAGCCCACATGACTTATCGACACGAATCCGGCTGAGGTTGAGCGCTTCGGGAACCCTTCCGCTAATTGAGGGGCAGCCCGGGCTCGGTGGTTTACCTAGGAATCCGGATCGCCGTAGAGCGATGAGAGGCTGAGCCGGGCTTCCTGCTCCAGGAGCTTCTGGTGGTGGTATGCGGAATCAACAACTGCCGCAAGCGGAAACTCCACCATCCGCAACGTGCGGGCAACCTGGGGAGAGAATACCCCCGGTCGTCGGGAGCCGATGGCAAGGATGCCCAGGACCTGTCCGCGGGAACGCAAGCCCATCGCAAAGAACGACGGCCATCCTCCGCCTGAGTCGGCATCGGAGAATTCCTCTGTGCCGGAGCGCCAGACACTCAACTCTTCGGGACTCACCGAAATCGATGCCAGTTGCTCGAGATGGCCTGCCGCCAGGGCACGAAAATGGTCAAAATCCGGCCTCGATAGGGTTGTATCCAGGCGGACGGCCAAACGACGCTCGGCAGCCAAGGCGATGCCTGCCAGGTCGTAATCCACGAACCGGCGAAGAATCAACAGCGACTCCTGCACGGTCGTTTGCAGGTCCATGGCTCGGGTCGCCATCGTGACGATGTCATTGACGATGGTCGCATCGAAGAGCTTGCGGTCGAGCAGTTCGGTCACCCGGGCCAGCACATCGACCTGATCGAGTTGTTGGGCAACGATTTCGCCGGTGCTCAGCTCGGAAAGAGCTCGCGTTGCCCTGGCGGTTCGAATCGACGCCAGCAGTTCCTCGCCGAGAGATTCCTTGGTCAGATAGCCGTCCGCTCCCGATTTCTCAGACCAATAGCGATCCTCTGCGGAGTCGAGAGCAGTCAAGATCAGAATCGGTATGTGGGCAACCGACCAATCCTCTTTGATGAGGCGGCACGCCACATATCCGCTCATGCGAGGCATCTTGATGTCCAACAGGACGAGATCCGGAGGCTGCGAATAGAACTTCTGAATAGCCTCAATGCCGTCCTCGGCGGTGACCACCTCATAGCCGGCATCGCGAAGCAGTGAACTCACCGCTGCTCTGATGACCGGGCTGTCATCGGCAACCAGGATCCTCACCGGTTTACCTCCCGCCGGTCGACCGGCTGCGCCACGCTGCGCATCTCGAGCAGGGAGTTGAGCGTTGTCGCCAGCAAACCCTGTCGCAGGTCGGCCTTGTCAAGGTAGGCATTCACTCCAACCGACCACGCTCTGGCCTGGTCATCCTCATCGGCAACCGCAGAAACCATCACCACCGGAAGCGAAGGGAGGATATCGCGGACTGCGCGTACCAGCTCTACTCCATCCGAGCCCGGCATGGCATAGTCAACAACCAGTGCATCGAAACTCTCCGCCTTGAGTTTGGCGAGACCTTCCTCGGCGTCGACGGCCACAAGTGTTTCGAATCCCTGACCTGTGAGAACCGACCCAACCAACTGGCGTGCCCCGGCCGAATCGTCGACCACCAGTACTCGCGGTCTCGACACGACCGGCGTTGGAAGCGACCGCACTCGGTCACCCAACTGGTTGGGTTCGACAATCACGACGACCTCTCCCCCGCCGAGCACCGCTGCGCCGGTCAAATGGGGGTTTCCGGCCAAGACCGGCCCAAGGCCCTTTACCGCGACCTGGCGTCTGCCGTCGATCCTGGGCACGGTGACGGCGATCAGCCCGGACCGGGTGGCCAGGATAATGACCTCGTTGACCGGTTCCTTTTCCGGA
>JAHEDM010000087.1 GCA_024641205.1 Actinomycetes bacterium | reverse complement strand
CCTCCGGCTCGGCGGCCGGGTAGTCAACACGATCTACTGGTTCGATTCGGACGGTCAGGCGATGGTGCTCGACTACGGGACCTTTCTCCCTGCGCCGAACCTGTCCGAAAGGTTGGCCGCGGCCGGTGCCGAAACTGTGGTGGTCGAACCGTCGGCGTTCATCGACAGCGCCCTGGACCAGACCCTCTATCGGGGGGCAACCATCGTGCCCGCCGACGACGATGCTGCCACGGTCCGGATCGCCCTGGAGCGGGCCGCCCAACCCGGCAAGCTGGTGGCGGTCTATGTGCCCCATGTCGATGCGGCCGCCCACGCGGCCGGACAGGAATCCCCTCTCTACCGGGATGCCCTCCGCGATGCGGCAGGCATCTGGGAAGCCATCGCCACAGGCCTCCCCCGTGGTGCCGTTGCCATCGGCACGGCCGACCATGGTCACGTCGACGTCGCCTCGGATCACCACCTCCGACTCCCCGACCTGCCGGGGGTGACGTTCTACGGGGATTCCCGGGTCGTGTATGTGGCAGGGGATGTGGAGGCCGCCTGCTCGCTGACCGCGGAGCTGCCCGCCACCTGGGTGTCACGATCAGACATGGATGGCTGGTGGGGACCGCCTCCCTTTCACCCGGAGTTCGAGCGCCGCCGACCCGACGGGGCCCTGGTGGCCGACGAAGGGTTTGCCCTCCTCTATCCGGCGAGCGAAGGAATCATGGTCGGCCAGCACGGCGGACTCACCGAGGCCGAACTTCGCATCCCCATCCTGGTGGCGGCGCCAAGAAGTTGATGCCACACCGGAGGAGCTCACCGACGGGGAAAGGGATCTCGATCGAAGTCGCAGAACAAGGGTCTACCGAGATCACGCTCACCTGCCACCGCCGGTAGCGAGGGCATCCGGCTGATACCCTCCGTTCATGGAAAACCAGGATCTGCACACAGCCGTCGAAAAGCTCTTTCCTGCCGCGAAAGTCGACCTCGAACGACTCATCCGTATCCCCTCGGTCAGCGCTCCCGGATACGACGCCGCTTGGGTCCGGGAATCCGCCGAGACCATCGCTGATCTCTACCGGCACGCCGGGTTCCCGGAAGTGTGCCTGCTCGAGATCGAGGGCGCTCACCCGGCCGTCTTTGCCGAGTACCCGGCCCCGCCCGGTGCCCCCACCGTGCTGTTGTACGCCCACCACGACGTGCAACCACCCGGCGAAGGGGCGGAATGGGAATTGGCACCATTCGAGCCGGTCGAACGCGAAGGTCGGATGTACGGCCGCGGGTCGGCCGATGACAAGGCCAATGTCCTCGTCCACGCTCTGGCCTTTCGGGCCCATGGGGGCACACCTCCCCTCGGAGTCAAGGTCATCGTCGAGGGCGAGGAGGAAATCGGCTCGGATCATCTGGGTGACTTCATCCGCGAATACCGGGAGCTGCTATCCGCCGAGGTCATCGTGATCGCCGACTCCGGCAATTGGCGGCTGGGTCAACCGGCGCTCACCACTTCTCTGCGCGGTTTGGTGGATTGCACGGTCGAGGTTCGCACGCTGAACCAGGCCGTGCATAGCGGGATGTTCGGGGGCGCCGTCCCCGACGCCCTGACCGCCCTCTCGCGCCTGCTGGCCACACTCCACGATGAACGTGGCAACGTTGCCATCGCCGGGCTGGTGTCCGGCGAAGCGCCTCAGCTCGATCTGACCGAGGAGGAGTTGCGCAAGCACGCCGGCATGGTCGACGGTGTCGAGCTGCTGGGAGAGGGAACCTTGACCTCCCGTTTGTGGACCCGGCCGGCCGTTTCGGTTATCGGTATCGACGCTCCCAACGTCGCCGAATCGATCAACCAGTTGATCCCCGTCGCCCGGGCCAAGATCAGCGTTCGCATCGCCCCAGGTGACGACCCCGACCGGGCCATGGACGCGCTGGTGGCGCACCTCGAGAACAACGCCCCGTGGGGAGTTCGCGTGACCGTGACCAGGGGCGCAAAAGGTCAGGCGTTTGCACTGGACGCCGAGGGCCGGGCCGCCGACGCCTTTCGGGAAGGCTTCCGGGAGGCCTGGGGTACAGAGGGAGTGTCGATCGGGGTGGGCGGATCGATCCCGTTTGTTGCGGCATTCCGGGAGGCTTACCCGGAGGCCGGCATTGTGCTGACCGGGGTAGTCGACCCGGGCGCCGGCGTCCATGCCCCGAACGAGAGCGTCGACCTGGGTGAATTCCACAAGGCCGCCCTGGCCGAAGCGATCGCCCTGCGGCTACTGGCACGGTAATCAGATGGTTTTGGCGTCGCAGGAGCACCACATACGTGTCTGTACGCCGCCAAAACGGGGAGAGTGGAATGAGTGATCGTCCGCGTCGGGTCGAGACCCGCCCGATTCCTGCCACCCGACGGTTTGTGACCGGGGCGCTCCGGGCCGGGCGCCGGATGACGCCTACTCATGCGCTGATCCAATGTGATGTCACCGAGACCCGTGCCTACCTCGAAGCAACCGATCCACCGCTCTCGTGGACGGCCTTCATCGTCGCGGCTGTCGCGCGGGCCGCGGCTGCCCATCCAGAGGTTCACGCGTACCGGACCTGGGGTGCCAAGTCAGTAGTCCACCGCCACGTCGATGTCGCAACCCTCGTTGAGGTTGGTTCACCAGCAAACTCCTTCCCGCTGGCTCACCTTGTTCGCGATGCGGATGTGCGTAGCCCGGCGGACATCAGCGATGAGATCCGGAAGATCAAAGCCAACCCGACCATTGGTACCTCCGGGCGGCTCTTCACCCAATCGGCGCCGCTGGCAAGCAGGATCCCCGGCGCGGTCGCGCTCTTCTACCAACTGGCTTCAAAATCGGTACGCATGCGACGCATGACCGGCACGGTGTCGGTCACGTCGGTCGGAATGTTCGGCGGCGGAGGCGGCTTCGGGATCGGGTTTCCAACCATCCAAACCCTCACCGTCTTGGTGGGAGGTATCAGCGAACGCCCCTGGGTTCGAGACGGCCGCATCGTCGCGCGGAAGATCCTCGATCTGACAATCACCGTCGATCACAACGTGGTTGACGGTGCTCCCGCCGCCCGGTTCGTGGCCGACCTACGCCGGATGATCGAGATCCCTGGTTTTGGTGCCTAGCTTGCGCACCAAGCGAGGAACATCGGCACCATGACGGGGAGAGTCAGCGGGCGGCCAGGCGGCGGGTTATCTCGGCCGGGTAGTCGGGGAAGTAACGGGCGATCACTCCTATCGCGAACCGCGGCAGGATGGCCTCTTTAGGCTCTCGTTCGAGGAGGAAACGAAAGGATTCCTCGAGTAGCCGCGGTGCTCCCTGCCCTCGGCCGAAGGCCATGAGATCGGCCGGAGCAACCGTCACATCGTGGACGGTTGTCGACTCACTTTCCTGGACCTCAACCCGGTAGAGATCGGATCCCAGCGAGGTGACGAGGATCTCGGTCATACGGTCACGATAGCCTGCCAGCCAGCCCCTCGTGGGCCGACCAATCTGGTTGGCCGTGACGGCGACGGAGACATCTTGGACGATCTCGGTAGCCTGATCTGTACGACCGAAGGGTGTTCGAAAGGACCAGCCGCTGAGGCCTTTCCGACCCCTCAGACTCCTCCCGGAAACCCCAGCCGACCCCAGGCTTCGTAGACCACAATCGCCACCGCGTTGGCAAGGTTGAGGCTGCGAGCGCGGGGCAGCATGGGGATCCGAAGGAGGCCGTCGATTCTCTCCCAGGCCAGCACGTCCCCCGGGAGCCCATCGGATTCCGGTCCGAAAAGTAGAGCGTCGCCCGGGCCGTAGTCCACGTCGGAGTAGGAGCGCTGCCCGTGTTGCGAGAACCCCCAGAGCCGATCAAAGTCCGTCGTCGCCACGAAATCGTCCAGGCTGTCGTGGTTGCGAACGTCGGCCCAGTGCCGGTAGTCGAGCCCGGCCCGCTTGAGCCGGGCTTCGTCAAGCGAGAACCCGAGCGGGTGAATGAGGTGCAGTGCCGTCCCGGTATTGGCACACAGACGCATCGCATTCCCGGTGTTGGGCGGGATCTCGGGCCGGTACAAGACGACGTGCAACATTGCTCAGAAGAGACGCAAGTCGTTCGATTCGATGCCCCGCAGCTCCTCGTAGTCGATCTCGACCGTGCCGATTCCACGCGCCTCGGCCAGCACTTTCGCCTGCGGTTTGATCGATTGCGCGGCAAAGATCCCCCGGACGGGAGCAAGCCGGGCGTCGAGATTGAGCCGTTCGAGGTAACGGGCCAGTTGCTCCACTCCGTCGATCTCGCCACGGCGTTTGATCTCGACGGCAACCGAACCCCCCTCGGGGTCGTGACACAGCAAGTCGACCGGGCCGATGTCGGTCGGGTACTCCCGCCGGATGAGCGTGAGGCCTTCTTCCAACACTCCGGGCCGTTCGGCCAGTAGCACCTGCAGGTGAGCCTCCACCCCGTCCTTTTCGAGACCTGGATCTGACCCGAATTCGAGGGCAGTGTCCTGGAGAACCTCTTCGATAGTGATGACCAGCCGCTCACCGCGCGGGTTGGTCACCACCCATTCACCGTCCCGCTCCTCGAGGTAATTGGGCGCATTCATCCAATTGAGCGGTTTGTAGGCCCCGCCGTCGGCGTGAACGGCGACGCACCCGTCGGCCTTGACCATGATCAAGCGCGTTGCGATCGGAAGATGTGCCGTGAGACGGCCTTCATAGTCGACACTGCACCGGGCGATCATCAGCCGCATGGTCCGGGAGCGTACCAGTGCAACGGCGGCTAGGTTCCCGGTATGCGAGATCGCAACGCCAGGGCCCTGTCGACGTTTCATTCGGTCGTGTACCGGCTCACGGAGGGCCGGATCGGCCGGCGATTGGCGAACAATGACATGCTGCTGTTGACCACCCGGGGGAAGAAGACGGGCAAGCAACACACGGTCCCGTTGCTCTATCTGCGAGACGACGATGACTTGATCGTGATCGCCTCATGGGGAGGACGCCCGCATCACCCCCACTGGTACACCAACCTCGAGACGGAGTCGCAAGGAGAAGTGCAGGTCTCGGGGAAACGGTGGAGGGTCAACGCCGAGCCGATGGAGGAAAACGAGCGGCGGCAGTGGTGGCCCACCATCGTGAAGGCCCACCGGGGTTATGCGGACTACCAGGCCCGGACGGATCGCCCGATTCCGGTGGTGCGGCTCCGGCCGGCCGACTGATCTCGCCCCACCAGATCAGACCCGAACCAGAGTGTCCTCCGAGAAGAGGTTGCCGACTTCCATCCCGAATGCCCGGTACACCGCGGGCGGCACCGAGATGTCGGCCAGCCACAGCTCACCCACCTGCGGCGCTCCCAGCAAACCCACCTTGGGCAGGGCGAGGGTCATCGTGACCGTGGCTGCAACACACGGGTCGGCCGCCTTCCCCGTCGTCACGTCGAGCCCGCTGGGCGTGTCGAGGGAAAGCACCGGGGACCCGGACCCTTTGGCCCAGTCGATCAGGTCGCGAGTATCGCCGCGCGGGTTGCCCTGCAAGCTGTACCCGATCAATGCATCGAGGATCAGATCGGCATCGGTGGTCGCCCCTTCCATCAGGGGGATTCGCATGCGTTGCAGGATGGCCAGCTGATGAGCGGATACGCCGGCAAACTCCTCCGCCGGACGTGATAGAGCGACGTGCACAGCGATCCCCCGGTTGGCCAGATGGCGAGCCGCTACCAGGCCACCGCCGCCGTTGCCGCCCGGACCGGCCAATACGATCACCGAGGCCGGATTGAATCGACGCAAGGCGAGCTGCGCCAGATTGCGGCCGGCGTTCTCCATCATCTGCACCAGTTCGATACCGATGTCTTCGACCATGATCCGGTCGACTTCCCGCATCTGCTGCTCGGTGAGCGCCGGGACGGGCAGGCTCATGACACCTCTCTCGCAACTCGGACCACCTTAACCATGCCTTTCCAGTTACCATCACCGGGTGCGGTGTTATGAGCACCGTGGGTATTGAGCAGGAGTCCACCGTGAGCATTCGCGTGCTGATAGTCGATGACCAGGTCCTCGTTCGGACCGGATTTCGCCGGATTCTGGAAGAGGAAGCCGACATCGAAGTCGTCGGCGAAGCCGGCACCGGCGAAGAGGCCGTCGACCTCACGATCGAACTTGCCCCCGACGTGGTGCTCATGGACATCCGCATGCCACGCATGGACGGCATCGAAGCAACCGCCCGGTTACTCAGCGCCGAGGGGGCACCCGACACCAACATTCTCATGCTGACGACCTTCGACCTCGAAGAGTACGTCTACGACGCGTTGAAAGCCGGAGCTAATGGATTCTTGCTCAAGGACGCTCCCCCGGAAGAACTGGCGGCGGCAGTTCGTATCATCGCCCGTGGCGACGCGGTGCTTTCGCCGACGATCACCAAGCGCCTGATCCGTGAGTTGACCAGGCGTCCCCGCCGCACCCACACGACCCGCTTCGAACAACTCACCGGCCGGGAACGTGATGTGTTGCGTCTCATGGCTCAGGGCTTTTCCAATGCGGAAATCGCCGAACAGCTCTTCATTTCCGAGGCAACGGTCAAGACCCATGCCTCCCGCGTATTCGCCAAGCTCAACGTGCGAGATCGCAGCCATGCGATCGTCCTGGCCTACGAATCGGGCCTCGTTGAGCCCGGATCGATTGAGATCTAGATACCGGGAAACTCATACTTTTGGATGATGCCGTTTCCGCCTGACGACTGACGACGCCGTGTCGGAAAACCATTATGGTTCGCCCTGCCGAGACGGCGGTTGGTTCGGAACGAATGAGCCGGAGCGATCTGCCAGGGAAGGTCGAACTAACCCTCCGCCACAAGGCCGTCTCGCACCGACGGCAAGGGGTCATAGCCCGGACAATCGTCCGGGCTATGACATTTCTTGGCACCCGATAGCAACCCAGACCTGCCAGCATCAGCCCAAATCTCGATAAGGACAACACAGATGACGCGCACTGAAGTCGCGGCTCGGGCCGCGGGCGCAGTGAAGATCTACGGCGAAGGCGACGCACACGTTCGGGCATTGAACGGGATAGACGTCGAGTTCGCATCTCAGCAATTCACGGCCATCATGGGGCCCTCCGGCTCAGGCAAATCGACCCTTCTGCACTGTCTGGCCGGCCTCGACTCGCTCACGGACGGACGCGTCTACATCGGAGACACCGATCTTGGCTCGCTCAACGACGATCAACTCACCCGGCTGCGACGAGACCAGGTGGGCTTCGTGTTCCAGGCCTACAACCTGGTGCCGACTCTCAACGCGATCGAGAACATCACCCTGCCGATGGCCATCGCCGGCCGCAAGCCGGACCAGGAGTGGGTGGATCGCATCATCGATACGATCGGGATCCGCGATCGCCTCCATCACCGTCCGACGGAGCTCTCCGGTGGTGAACAGCAACGAGTGGCTGCCGCCCGAGCGCTCGCCAGCCGGCCAGACATCATCTTCGCCGACGAACCATCGGGCAACCTCGACTCCAGCTCGGGCGCAGAATTGTTGGGATTCATGAGCGAGGCCGTACGGCAACTGGGACAGACCATCGTGATGGTCACCCACGACCCTGCCGCAGCCGGTTACGCCGACCGGGTGGTGTTCCTGGCCGACGGAGTGGTTGTCGGCGAGATGCTCGAACCAACCCGGGAACGCATCCTCGACTACATCAAGTTGCTGGAGGCCTGAGTCGTGTGGCGGGCGACCGTGAAGGGCCTGCTCGGCCACAAACTCCGTATGGCCCTGACCGTCCTGGCCATCACCATCGGGGTGGGGTTCGTTGCCGGGTCATTCGTATTCACCGACACCCTCTCCAGCGTGTTCGACGATCTGTTCTCCGGAACGACCGCAGGTATCGACGTCACCATCCGACCCGTCATCGAGCCGGGAAATGATTTCGGCTTCTCGCTTCCCGAGAGGATCCCCGCCGCGGTGCTCGAAGACGTCCGCGCGGTAGGAGGGGTTGAGGAGGCAACCGGATCGCTCTTCTGGTTTGTGCAGCTACTCGATCAGAACGGAGAGATTGCGAGCACCGCCGGACCGCCGACCTTTGGAGCATCCTGGACCGACACCAACCGACCAGGAGCCTTCTCTCTGCGGGAGGGCACCCGGCCGTCTGCAGACGGTCAGGTGGCTTTAGATCGAAAGACGGCTGAGCGATTGGGGTTTGTGATTGGCGACACGGTGCAGATCGTCATCTTCGGACCGCCGGAGTCCTTCACCCTGGTGGGCCTGGCCGGGTTTGGCGAAGCCGACAACCTGGGCGGGGCAGGGTTTGCCCTTTTCGACCTTCCTACGGCCCAGCGGCTGTTTGATTCGGGTGACGCGTTCGACACGATCGAGG
>JAHEDM010000086.1:3673-8386 GCA_024641205.1 Actinomycetes bacterium | reverse complement strand
TGCCGAGCTGTGCGATGCTGTCCGAGCTCGAGCATGACCTCAATGGCGTCGGTATCGAGCTGCATTTGGCCGGGGTGAGAGCCCGAGTACGAGACCTTCTCGCCAGCAGCGGAGCGCTGGAAGTCATCGAGGATCGACACCTCCACGCCGATGTGCCGGCCGGGATCCTGGCGCGTCTACGAGAGAACCAGTTCGACATTCCTCCCGAAGACGTCGATGCCGTTATCATCCGGCTCAGAAGCCTTTCCGAGATCCTGCTTCGGCGACTTGACGGCCGAGCAGCGACTGGGTGTGGAGAATTCCATCTCCGATCTTCAAGGAATCGCGCAGCTGCTCGGTAGCACAGTAGAGAAGTACCAAGAACCCGGCGGAGGGCCGGGAGGATGATCCGAGGAAGATGAGACATGAACACCGATGACGATCCAGGGCTCGAACCCAACCCTGCGGACCCCACCGTGGCCCAATCTCCTGCCGAGGCGGCCTCCATCGGGGACCCGGACCTTCGAGCCGAGGTAGAACGGCTTCAGTCGGAACTGGAATCGCTGCAATCGACAGATCGGAGCCGGCGCAGTGTGAGGGCACGATCGATCGCAGGCGGTGCGCTTGCCGTCCTGGCGGCCATCTCGATCGTGGTTGCCACCGTGGCCGTGTGGTTGCACGAGACACTCCTCGACACAGAGACGTTCATCGCCACGGTCTCTCCGGTCTTCTCGGATCCGGCCGTCACCGATCCAGTAGGTGCCTACCTGACCGAGCAAACATTTGATGCCTTACAGGTGGAGGAGAGGGTGAACCGAGCGCTCTCGACGGCGGACGATTTCATCGAGGAGCAGGTGCTCGGCCTGATCGATCTGAATCCGAGGGTCGAAAACCGGCTCGCCGCCGTACCCCGGCCCCGTTTCGCCGACCTGACCGCACCCATCGTGACGGCGACCGAGAGCGCGGTGCGCGATGCGGTACAGGAGTACCTGCGATCCGACCGATTCGAGGCAACGTTCACCAAGCTGGCCACCCGGGCTCACGAGTCCGCCGTGGCCTTGCTGCGCGGCGACTATGGGCAACTGCCCAAAGTGGTGGTCGATACCAATTCGGTGCAATTGGATCTCACTCCGGCAATTGCCCAGACGGTCCAGGAGTTGGTGGACAAGGGGGTGGGCATCGTCGGGTTCGACCCGCCGTCCAACTTCCTGGTACCCGTCGACACGCCCGAGACGGCCAGAGCTTGGTTGTCGGATACGTTCAATCGCGAGTTAGCCCCGGAGTTCGCCCAGATCACGATCATGAGCACCGACCGCCTGGCGGAACTGCAAGATACGGTCCGAATCTTCGATCGTTGGGTATGGATACTGATTTTCCTGGCATTATTGCTGGTCGTGGCGGCCATCTGGGTGACCCCCCGTCGAAGTCGTGGGGTGGTGCAAGTTGTCGTCGCCGTGGTGGCGGCCGGGGTGATCACCTGGCTCATCGTAGACAGGCTGCAATTGGCCGTGGTCGACGCCTTTGGAGCCCCCGCCGACCGAGAGGCGGCGAGGTCTCTGCTGGGCTTCACCCTGGCGAACCTTCGGACGCTCGGGTTGATCGTGTTGGCCGCAGCGGCGTTGGTCGGCGTCGGGGCGTTCGCCTTGGGTCGCGGGTGGATTCGAGCTGCCGCCCGGTGGGCTTCGGAGCCCCGAGACGCCCATCATGGCGCAACCCAGGTCGATCGTTTCGTTGCATCGCACTACGACGGGTTACGGGTAGCCGGGATTGCTCTGGCGGTGGTGCTGCTGTTGATAACCGGCATCGGCTTCGCGCCGGTGATCGTCATCGGTCTGGTCCTGGCGCTATACCTGTGGATGGTGGCGGTCTTGAGAGACCGGGCGGCGACCGGAACCGGGGCAGAACCCGAGGTGTTCGCCGCGGTCGACGCAACCGACTCCTGAGCAATCGCCGGGCGGCAGGTTCGAGCGGACGATGCGGGTGGGTCGCTGCTGGTGGGTTTGTCTACCCCATCCGCCCGGGTGGCGCCGGAGTGTTCGTCGAGTTCTGTGGGTTCTGCGAGCGAGGCGCGGTCCGCGCAACAATCGACCCCGTCCACCCTCGGTGTAGTGGCGTCGGACCTCGGCCTTGTGTACAGTTTCGGGAAGTCGAGATGCCTTGTTGGCGGTGCTCGGCCCTGGATCTCAATCCGGGGGACGGCTTGGGGGAGTGGAAGCGGCAAGCGGTTGCTTGCAGATGAAAGGATGGGCTGTCTGTGTCGTTGTTAGAACTGTTTTGGACGAGTTTGTGGATCTTTCTGTTCATTGCGTGGATCTGGGTCATCATCGGTGTGATGGGTGATGTGTTTCGGAGTGATGACATGGGCGGGGGAGCGAAGGCGTTCTGGACTTTGTTTATCATCATCGTTCCTTGGTTGGGTGTGTTGGTCTATCTGATTGCTCGCGGTGGTGGTATGGCGGAGCGGCAGGCTCAGGCGGCTGCGCAAGCTGAGGCGGCTACGCGTCGGTATATTCAGGAGGCGGCTGGTTCGGGTGGAACGGCCGATGAGTTGGCCAAGCTGGCGAGCCTGAAGGATTCGGGTGTCATCAGCGAGGCTGAGTTCAATGCGCAGAAGGCCAAGCTGCTGATCTGATCTTCAAACGGATCTCATAGGTGGGCGGACCCGGGGCCGCCTTAGCTTGGAGGCGCAATGGAGAATATTGGCGTCGTCGTGCTTGCCTCGCTTGTCGTGGCGTACGGGTTCCTGTCGAAGCGTTTGTCCCAGACGGCGTTCACCGGACCCATCCTGTTCATGGCTTTCGGGCTGGTGGCCGGCCCACCTGCACTCGATTGGCTTCGCCCGGACACGGCCGTTCGTCTCGTGTCACTCACGCTGGAGGCGACTCTGGTACTAGTTCTGTTCACAGATGCCTTCAATATCGACGTCGGCAAGCTCCGGGACGCCATTCGGCTTCCCGGCCGCTTGCTGGCGATCGGCTTTCCGGTGATGGTCCTGCTCGGGTGGGCTGCAGCCGTCTGGTTGTTCCCCGAACTCGGTTGGTTGGGTGCCCTTCTCGTTGCAGTCTTGCTCGCTCCGACCGACGCCGCTCTGGGAGTGGCCGTCATATCCAACCCACGGGTGCCGGTGCCAATTCGAAACGCGCTCAACATCGAGTCGGGACTCAACGACGGTCTCGCGCTCCCGTTGTTCTTCGTGGTCCTGGGAGCGGCCAGTGCCGCCGAAGGGACCGGTTGGAGCGGCGGGGTGCTCGAGGCCGTAGTCTTCCAGGTCCTGGTCGCCTCACTGGTCGGCATCGCTGTGGGCGCAGGGGCGGCGCGCCTGGGCGTCGCGGCCGTCGAGCGAGGATGGGCTGAGGCCGGATGGGTTCAGATCGCCCTTGTCGGAGTAGCTTTCGTGGCGTGGGGATTGGCCGACGGCCTTGGCGCCAGTGGATTCATCGCAGCATGGGTGGCCGGGTTGTCATGCGGAATCGTTTCGAGGGCTCGCCTGGACCGACCGGTGGAGTTCTCCGAGACCCTTGGGAGAGGTCTGACCCTGGTTGTCTTCGCCATATTCGGAGCGCTGGGGCTGGGCCCCAACCTTTCGGATGTTGATGGTCGAATCATCCTTTATGCCGCGCTGAGCCTCGGGTTTATTCGGATGATTTCGGTGGTGCTTGCGACCGCCGGTACCGGGCTTGATGTCGCTACGAAGGGATTCCTCGGATGGTTTGGGCCTCGTGGTCTTGCTTCGATCATTCTGGTGTTGATCGTTCTCGAGGAGGGTGAAGTGCCGGGGACGCCGTTGATCGCGGATCTCATGATCGCCACGGTCGCGTTGAGTGTGGTTCTCCATGGTGCGACTGCCTGGTGGGGTTCGAATCGGTATGCCGATCGAATTGCGAGTGGTTCCTGACCGGGTTTCATCCCGGCACGGTTTCAGTGTCGGATTTGGCAGTGTGTTAACACAATGTGACATACGGATCCGGATTAAGACACAGGCGATCGGGACGGCTGGTGCTCCACATGAGAAGAAGTCGAGAAGTTCGATCTTCTGTCGAGTCCGGCGTTAACCCAGATGCGTAGCCTTGTGGGGCACCGCGGCAGGGATCCGTTGCCCGATTTCGATTGAACGCCTACCCGGCCGCGCTATCGAGTCGGAGGGCTCAGGAGACTTCTGCCCTCGGTTCTACCGGCATTAGAATGGGCGGAGAGCGATCCCGGAGGGCGATAAATGAAGAAACTGCTGTTGCTATTCGTCCTAGTCGCGTTCGGAGTGGCAGTTGTCAAGGCGCTTGCATTGGAACAGGGAAGCAACGGTTCACGCGTCGCAAGCGCCGCTCAGCGCGCCCGGGCAGCAGCCGCCGGTCGAGTCAGCGACCCTCGTTCCGGTCTCGCAGAGTCGGTTGACGACGCCATTAGTGCTGCCGCGATGGAAGTCGCCGGTCGTGTTTCGGCAGAGCCTGAAGCGAACGACGTCCCAGGCGGCGATTGACGCGGTCGGCAGGTAGAACTCGACCACGTCACGCTCACGCATCGCTGTGTCACTCGCGAGATCCAAACACGCCTCGATGACCTAGTCTGACTGGGGAATCGAGAGAGGACACACGATGCCGTCAGAATTCACCCCCCGCTTCAACACGCTGGTTGAGATCCTCGAACACAGCACCAGCGAGTTCCATGATCGCCCTCTGTTCGGCGTCAAACGTGAGGAATCGTGGACCTGGATGAGTTACGGCGCCTTTCGCGAAGAGG
>JAHEDM010000086.1:0-3663 GCA_024641205.1 Actinomycetes bacterium | reverse complement strand
GGGTTCGTACCGGTCTCACCGAACTCGGTATTGGTAAAGGTGACAATGTCGCGATCATCTCCGACAACCGTCCCGAATGGGCCATCGCTGCCTACGCCGCGTACGGGCTCGGTGCTGCGGTGGTCCCCATGTACGAGGCGCAGCACGACGACAACTGGCGGCACATCCTGGGTGACTCCGGGGCGAAGCTCGCTTTTGTTGCCAATGAGGCGATTAAGAAGCGGGTAGCGACGTTCAGTGATGAACTTGGTCAACTCGAGCACATCATTGCCTTCGATGCCGGCACCGCGGTCGACACGCCAACCTTTGTGAACCTCGGAGCCGATGCGGATAGCATTGCACCGGTCGCCCAGGTACAGCCAGGCGACCTAGCAGGATTCGTCTACACGTCGGGAACCACCGGAAAGCCGAAGGGCGTGCTGCTGTCTCACGCCAACCTCGCCAACAACGTGAGCGCGGTCACCGACATCTTCCCACTCGAGGTCGAAGACCGCACGCTGTCCTTTCTGCCCTGGGCTCATGCCTTTGGCCAGACGGTCGAATTGCACACCATCCTGTCGATGGGCTGCTCGACGGCGTTCGCCGAATCAACCAACAAGATCGTTGCCAACCTCGGTGAAGTGCAGCCCACCATGCTGGTGAGCGTCCCGCGCATCTTCTCGAAGATATATGACGGGATCAACAAACGCATGGCGGCCGAAGGTGGGATAACGAAGACCATGTTCGATGCCGCCCTCACCAACGCACAGAAGCGCCAACTGCTCGATGCCGAGGGGAAGACGAGCCGGTGGGCGGATCTCCAACATGCGTTCTATGACCGTCTCGTCTTCAGCAAGGTTCGAGACCGCTTCGGCGGCAAGCTCAAGTACGCCATCAGCGGTGGAGCCGCGATCCCACGGGAGGTTGCGCTCTTCATCGACGCGCTCGGCATCAAGGTTTACGAGGGATACGGCCTGTCAGAGACGTCACCGATCGTGACCGCCAACTGGCCGGGCAGCCGGAAGATCGGGTCGGTCGGAAAGGCGGTTCCCGGCGTTCGTATCGAAATCGACAGTGCCGTGTCGGCGGATCCGCGCGACGGCGAGATCGTGGTGCGCGGGCACAACGTGATGCAGGGGTACCACAACCTCCCCGACAAGACGGCCGAGGTGATGACCGCGGACGGCGGATTCCGCACCGGCGACCTTGGGCGGTTGGACGACGACGGGTTTCTCTTCATCACGGGCCGGGTCAAGGAACAGTACAAACTGGGTAATGGCAAGTACGTCGTCCCAACGATCATCGAGGATCTCCTGACGCTTTCGCCGTACATCGCGACCGCGATGGTGTACGGCGACGGAAAGGCATACAACGTGGCACTGGTCGTGCCCGCGGTCGACGCCCTTGAGAAGTGGGCTGAGGCGGAGGGGTACGACTTCGAGGACGCCAACATCGTGCACGATCCCAACGTGCTCGAGTTGATCGGATCGGAGATCAGCAAGCAGACCGCATCCTTGCCCCATTACGAGCATGTCAGGGAATTCGCGCTCCTGATGCAGGACTTCACGATCGACAACGGGATGTTGACGCCGACGCTGAAGCTCAGGCGCAACGTGGTGTGTGACCGATTCGCCGACGATCTCGAACGTCTCTACGAGTAAGTGCGGTGAACGTCAGTACTTCTCCCGTGCCGAGTCCGACCCAGGCGGCGCCGAAGCGATTTGGAGTCGAGCTGAGGGGCATGAGGTGAGATCGCCCGGACCCCTACCGCCCGGCGAACCGCCGATCAGGGCGCCGGTCGACCGACGGAAGGTTCCCGATCTCCCCGGTGGCGGGGCGAGACCGCGCCCGACCCGGGGTCCGGCGGAAGAAGTTGGCGCAGGCGCTGATCCTGTCCCACCTCTGACCGCTTTCGTGTTCGGAGGCGGCGGTCGATGGGGAGCTGTGCAGGTGGGGATGGTTCAAGCGTTGCTCGAGCATGGTGTGTACCCCGATCACATCCTGGGGACCTCTATCGGCGCCTTGAACGGGGCAATTGTCGCCTACGACCCCACCCTCGGAGGCGCCCGACGGCTGCGCTCCACATGGGAGGAAGTCGAGAAGCTCGATCTTCTTTCGAGTTCGGCGTTCACCCGAATGCGTAGCCTGGTGCGGCACCGTGTATCGCTCCACGGAACGGAAGAGTTGAGAGCGCTCGTGACTCGCTTCCTCCCCGCAGACCAATTTGAAGATCTGGCCGTCACGTTCCAGTGTGTAGCGGCGTCGATCGAATCGGCGACCGAGCACTGGTTCGAGTCGGGCTCGCTGATCGATGCCATCGTCGCTTCGTCCGCCATTCCCGGGCTGTTTCCACCGGTGGAAATCGGCGGGTTCAACTACTACGACGGCGGCCTGGTCAATTCGGTGCCGGTCGACCGGGCGGTAGCCCTCGGCGCTACCACGATCTACGTGCTTCAGGTCGGCCGGGTTGAACAAAGCCTCCGACGGCCGACGCGGATCTATGAACCAGCCTTGATCGCGTTCGAGATCGCGCGACGCACTCGATTCGCCACAGCCCTCGCTTCGTTACCCCCCGGCTTCGATGTGCATATTCTTCCCAGCGGGAACACCATAGCCTTCGACGACCGCCGCCAACTCCGGTGGCGTGACATGCAGGATACCGAACGTCTCATCTCCGGCGCCCATGCCGCATCGAGTGCCTATCTCGCGCAAATGGGTGGTGCGCAGTGAGGCTTCCACCTAGGTTGGTTCGGCGGTTGGTGCTGGTGCCGCTTTTTATCGTTGCAACGCTGGTCGTTGTCGGGACGGTTCCGCTGAGTTTGCTGATCGCTGCTTTCGTCTCCCGTTATGTTCCTGGTCGTTGGCGGCCGTTGCGGCTCATCTGGTTCTTTGTGGTGTGGATGGTGTTTGAGACTCTTGTGCTGGTGGCACTGTTCGGGTTGTGGCTGGTGAGCGGGTTCGGTTGGAAGCTGGACTCGCCGGGATTCCAGGATGTGCACTACCGGCTCATGGGGTGGTTCCTCCGGAGGGTGGTCGGGTCTGCCCGGTTCACCTTCGGGCTCGAGACGGTGGCCGATGTCCCGCCGGAGCCCGACGAGGGCGTTCGTCCTCTGCTCGTGTTCGCGCGCCACGCCGGACCGGGCGATTCGCTGCTGTTGATCGATGCGTTGCTGAACCGTTTTGACCGGCGTCCGAGGATCGTGTTGAAGGACGTGCTCCAATGGGATCCGGCGGTGGACATCGCGCTCAACCGTCTTCCCAGTCGGTTCATCTCGACCCGAACCCGTCCCGGTGAGGCGGCGGTGCAAGCCATCGCCGAACTGTCGGCCACCCTCGGGCCGCGTGATGCCCTGGTCATCTTCCCGGAGGGCGGCAACTTCACTTCGGGGCGACGGGAGAAGGCCATCGAGAAGCTCGCCGCCTCAGGGCTCGAAGAGTATGCCGAGCGAGCTCGCGCTATGGAGCGCCTTCTTCCTCCCAAACCGGGCGGTGTGCTGGCCGCGGTCCAGAACGCGCCGGATGCGGTAATCGTGCTGGTCGGGCACGCCGGGCTCGAAGGCATGGACACCATCCGGCAGGTCTGGTCCGGGATGAAGATGGATATCACCGTGCACACCCGAATGTGGTCGGCGTACGTGTCGGATCTTCCCCGGGAGCGGCGAGAACTCGAGGTCTGGCTATACG